>CAYSVE010000491.1:0-4851 GCA_964434365.1 uncultured Anaerolineaceae bacterium
GCTGATGTCTACATCGGGGTGGTCGGGGATGGCGAGGCTGGTCGCGGTCATCTCGTTGCGGGTGAGCGTGCCGGTTTTGTCGGAACAAATGACGGTCACGGAGCCGAGCGTTTCCACGGCGGGTAGGCGACGAATAAGCGCATGGCGGCGTACCATACGATTCGCGCCCAGCGATAGGCCGATGGTGACGAGGGCGGGCAGGCCCTCCGGTACGGCGGCCACCGCCAAACTGATCGACGTGAGGAACATCTCCTGCAAGGGGATGCCCCGCACCACGTAGCCCGTGAAGAACACGATTGTCACGATGATGCCGGCGGCGGCAGCCAACACGGAGCCGAGTTGGTTCAGGCGGCGCTGTAACGGCGTGATGCCCTCCTCGACGCCCATGAGCATCGCCGCGATGTTGCCGATTTGTGTTTGCAGGCCAGTGCCCGTTACCACGAACTCGCCGCGCCCGTAGGTGACAGACGTCCCCATGAAAACCATGTTCGCGCGGTCGCCCACGGCCACGTCGTCTTCGTCGATGGTGGCGATAGCCTTGGTGACGGCTGCCGACTCGCCTGTGAGTGCGGCCTCTTCCACCTGAAGGTTGTTGTTGACGATGAGTCTGCCGTCTGCGGGGATGCGGTCGCCCTCGTCCAGCAACACGATGTCGCCGGGGACAAGCTCCTCAGCGCTTATCTGATGCACTTCTCCACCGCGCCGCACCCGCACCATCGGCACCTGCATCGCGCTGAGGGCAGCCACGGCCTGCTCCGCCCGGTATTCCTGATACACACCCAGGGCCGCGTTAAGCACGACGATAGAGAGGATGACCACCACATCGCGCGTATCGCCGAGGAACAACGAGATCACCGCCGCGACGATGAGGATAATCACCATGAGGTCGGTGAATTGGCCGATGAGCAGTTGCAGGAAGCTGGTGCCTTCGCCGCGTGGCAGGGTGTTTAGGCCGTGTTCTTCCTGCCGTTGTTGGGCCTCGCCTTCGCCGAGGCCGGTTTTCGCATCGGCGTTCAGGTGTTGCAGGGTATCGGCTATTTCTAGCCGGTGATAGTCTGGCATTTGAGGATCGGCTCCTTACGATTTTCGTCTCATAGCGCAGTATGACAGCGTATCAGGTTTTTACGCCAGCGGTCCCCTAGTTGCTAGGGGTTGTTGGTGTGGAAACACAAACGATGTTAGCGGGTCATTATGCGTTCGCCAAAGGCTATTGCGGGTTCGTTAGGCGCACCACGAAACCAGCATCCTGTGCCTGGAAGCTGCTGTTGAGTGGGTCTGCCCGTACTTTGAGGATATACACCGCGCTCGGCTCTCCGGTAACACCGATGACCCCGGCCTCCAGCGATTCGCCAGATAACACCGCGATTTCGTCCAGCACGCCGTCGTCCAGCGTGTTCAGGCTTATCTCTGCCGAGAGGTCGCCCGCCGTTTGCTCGTAGTACACGCCGAAGAAGCGATCGAACTTGATGTAATAGGTGGCAGGCGGCACATCGCGCGAAATGCTGCCGCCGAACTGCTCGCCGGGCGACAAGCGCGATAGCCTACGCAGCGTGAGCGCGTACACGCCGCTCTCGTCGTCGTTGGCACTCACCACGAGCGTATATGTGCCCGGTTCGCGCAGTTCGTAGGCCAACTCTTCGCGGCCAAACTGGAAGCTGTCGGTGGTATCGGCGACAAAGCCGCCCTCGTTGTTCAGCAGGGCGATGTCCGGGTCGCGCAGGGTTGCATCGTCGGTGTCCAAATACACGTAGATCACATCGTCTGCGCTGCCCTCGAAGGTGAAGGTCTCTTCGCGTTGGTCGGCGCTCAGCGAGCCTTCGACTGTGTTGCCGTAGTTCAGGCGGCGTCCGTCCTGCGCGGTGCCGGTAACGGGGAGCATCAACATGGGCAGGATAATGAGTATTGCTAGGTTTCGCATAGCCATTCCTCGGATCGTGGGTTAACCATACGCTTGATTGTAGGAGCAGCGGTGCAAACTTGACAAATTGCGATCGTCCAGCCGGGGGGATGATCAGCATGGTAGGCGGTTAAATACTATAATGCATTTGTGTCGTGTATTTCTGGCGGAGGTGTAATGGATGCCGTCTCATGTCGATTGGCTTATCCCCGGCAAGGTGATCTGCCAGGTGCATTGGGATGAACTGACCATCGAAGACGTGCAGGCCATGCCCGGTGCTGTGCTCGCGCTCTTCGCAGCGACCGATGCCCCCGTCATACATCTCCTGGTGGATGCCAAACGCCTGAATCGGGTGCCAAGCGATGCGCTGCGCATCCGCGAGATCACGCGCCCCGTGTTCGCCCACGACAAGCTTGGTGCCATCGTGGCTATCAGCAGTGCCAACACCATAACACGCTTCTTCATTCGCTTCGTTGCGACGATGGCCGGGTACGACGTGAAATTCGTCGACGAGTATGCCGGAGCGATAAAAGCCCTGCAAGCAATCGACCCATCGCTAGATGACTTCCCCGCACATCCCTCAGTGCCACCGCACCTCGACGAGACAGTACATTAGGCTCTACGTGTGTTGCCAAACGAAAAGGGGCGAGCACACGGCCCACCCCTCGTTTGATCGTCGATGCCCCGACGATTACATCAAGCTTTGCATAATCTCGTCGAGCTTGGCCTTCGAGGGGCGCAGTGCGTCCTCGCTCAGGTCGGCCAGCGGCGTCTCTGGCAGGCGCTGCTCCTGTTGCAGCGTGATGCGCGGCTCTTCGTAGTACAACAAGCCCGTGAGGAACAACTGCTCGCGGATGGCCTTCTCCATTGTGTCGATGGCGGCCTCGCGGTTGCGCGGGTCGTAGCTGTCGTCGGCGTCGGTCTTCTTGATGGTGATGAACGAGCCATCGTGCATCTGCACAGCCATCGTGCCGTCGGCGGCGTAGCCTTCGCTATCGACCGTGATTTCTTCCTTGCCCTCGACGTAATCCGGCGCGATATACTGGATTTCGTGCAGCGCGACCTGGTGTTCCTTGCCGTAGCCATAGCTCTTCGTGGAACTATCGGCATTGTTGAACGTCACACACGGGCTAATGATATCGAGGATGGCCGTGCCCTCGTGGGCCACCGCCGCCTTGATGAGTTCCTGCACTTGCTTGGAATCGCCGCTGAAGCCGCGCGCCACGAAGGTCGCGCCACCGACGATGGCCTCCAGCGCGAGGTCGATGGGCGGGAGGTCGTTTTTGCCGTAGTACTTGAGCTGCTGGCCTTCATCTGCCGTGGCGCTGAACTGCCCCTTCGTGAGGCCGTACACGCCGTTGTTCTCGATGATGTACACCATCGGCACGTTGCGGCGGATGAGGTGCTTGTATTGCCCCAGGCCGATGCTGCCGGTGTCGCCGTCGCCACTGACGGCCACAGCCTTTAGGCCACGGTTCGCCATCAGCGCGCCCGTCGCCACGCTGGGCATACGCCCGTGGATCGCATTGAAGCCGTGGCTACGACCGAGGAAGTACGCAGGCGTCTTCGACGAGCAGCCGATGCCGCTGAGCTTAATCACCCGGTGCTGCGGCAGGCCGAGGTCGAAGGCCGCGCTGATGATCTGGTTACTAATGCTGTCGTGACCGCAGCCAGGGCACAGGGTGCTCGCGCGGCCTTTGTAATCGTTACGGGTTAACCCGAGGGCGTTTTCTTTCGCCATCGTTATTGCTTCTCCAATATGCTATCGACAATCCACTTCGGGGTCATGGGGAGGCTATCGCCCAGCGCGAGCGATGTCATGTGCTTGGTGCTCTCGTCGGTTTCCATACGGATGATCTGCGCGAGTTGGCCGTTGTAGTTGTTTTCGATGACGTACACGCGGTCGTGGCTCGCAATGAACGCGTGCACGCTGTTCGCGAATGGTAACGCGCGCACACGCATGTAATCGGTGACGACGCCCTGGGCTTCAAGGCGGTCGCGGGCTTCCTCGATGGCCGGGTCGTTCGACCCGAACGAGATGATGCCTACCGGGGCGTCGCCGTTACCCTGCGAAATCGGCTGCGGCAGCATCTCGCGCGCGCGCTCGAACTTGCGGGTCAGGCGCTCCATGTTCTGCACCCAGTCATCGCCGCGCTCACTGTAGACGGCCATATCGTTGTGGCCGGTGCCACGCGTGAAGTACGCGCCGAAGGGGTGGTCGGTGCCCGGTAGCGTGCGATAGGTGATGCCATCGCCGTCGACATCGCGGTAGCGGCCCCACATCTCACCGAACTTCGCTTTGTATTCGTCCAGCCCAGCCGCGTCGAGCACCTTACCCCGGTTCATCGGCTCGGCAGGGTAATCGAACGGATCGCTCATCCACAGGTTCATACCCAGGTCGAGGTCGCTGGCAACGAACATCGGCGACTGCAACTGCTCGGCGTAGTCGAAGGCGCTATAGCCGAACTCGAAGCACTCGGCGACAGTGCCCGGCAGCAAGCAGAACTGGTGGCTATCGCCGTGGCCCAGGTTGTAGATAAACATGATGTCGCCCTGGCTGGTGCGCGTGGGCAGGCCGGTCGACGGCCCCATCCGCGTGATGTCCCAGATAACGCACGGGATTTCGGCGAACTGTGCCAACCCGGTGAACTCCGCCATCAACGAGATGCCGGGGCCGCTGGTGGCAGTGATGCTGCGCGCGCCCGCCCAACCCGCACCGACGATCATACCGATAGCGGCGATTTCGTCTTCGGCCTGCACGATGGCGACGGTGTTGTTGCCGTCGGCGTCGTCGCGAACCTTGCGGTGGTCTAGCATCGCGTCGATAAGGCTCGTCGAAGGGGTGATGGGGTACCACGCGGCGAACGTCGCACCCCCGAAGAGCGCCCCCAACCCGGCGGCCTGGTTGCCATCGATGAGGATTTTGCCCTCGGTGGCGTTCATCTCCGCGAAGC
>CAYSVE010000492.1:0-4849 GCA_964434365.1 uncultured Anaerolineaceae bacterium
CACAGGCGTCGAGCGGGATATTCTCGCACACCGGGCAGTACATCTTCTTGGCAATAGCGTTGACTTGATCATCTGTGATGTTCAACTGTGCCAGCACATTTATTGGTATGACGAGCACCAAAACAAAAACAATGACAAACTTTATCGTCATGCAATAGCCCCTGTCGTATGACCGGCCAACACGCTGCTACGTACACGCTGCGGAACGACTTCAGTGTGCCAGGCGGCGATAATCGTGCCGATAATCAAGATAGCGCTACCCCACCAGATCAGATTGATGAGTGGGTTGATGTACACTTTGAAGGTTGCCGTGGCTTGGTTGATCGGCTCCCAGCCAACAAGCAACACATAAAAGTCATTTTCTAGCGTGCTGTGAGCCGCTGCGATTGTCATCGTGTTCATCCCTTCTTCACCGCTTGGGAAGAAATCGTGACGAGGGCGAAGTGTTGCGACCTCGCGGCCATTGCGCAGAACGGTTAAGTTGGCAATGTCCATCACACGCCCGTCGACCGCAAATTGCTGACCATCGAAGCGGTCGTAGCGCAGCTCGTAGCCACCAATTTCGAGTTGATCGCCAACTGCAAGCGTTTGCTGGGTCTCTTGTTGGTACAGTGTGCTGCCAATGACCCCAATACCGATAACCGTCACCCCAACGTGGATGAGGTAGCCCCCGTAGCGTCGTGGATTGCGCCGTATCAGATTCGCCACAGCGGTAAATGGATTTTCACCCCGCTTTGTTCGCGCCGATGCCCCACGATACACCTCGATGAGTGCAACGTATCCCCCCAGCGAAACGATACCGTAGCCGAATAAAGCGCCGGGTGACGTCATACCAGCAGAGTAGAATGCACCAATCGTGAGCAAGGTCAGCACGCCCGGTGCCAATAAGGATTGTCCCATCCGTCGGAACGACACGGTACCCCAGGCGGCGAGGGGTGCAATGCCCATCAGAATGTACATCAAGACGAACATGGGTGTGGTAACACGGTGGAAGTAGTCGACACCTAAAGTAATTTCGGTGTTCATAAACAGTTCGGAGATGATGGGTGCGCCAAAGCTCCCCCAAAACACAGCGATAAACAAAGCCATGAACACCACGTTGTTCAACACAAATAGCGATTCGCGGCTGAACAAATTTGCAAACTCTCGATCATCTCGTAGTTCGCCCCGGCGGTTGCGCCACAAGATGAGCCACACTGACAGCAACGTAATCCCGGCCCAGAAGGTGAACATGGGGAAGCCAATACCACTTCGGGCAAAGCTATGCACACTCTCGACCAGACCGCTCCGTGTGGCGAAGGTGCCGAAAATCACCGCGCTGAAAGTGCCAATAATGAGAAACATATTCCATAGTTTGAGCATCCCGCGCTTTTCCTGTATCATCACGCTATGCAACAGGGCCGTCCCTGTTAACCAGGGAAGAAATGCGGCATTCTCGACCGGGTCCCAGCCCCAATAGCCGCCCCAGCCCAAGACATCGTAGGCCCAGCGCCCCCCAAGGATGAGGCCCAAACTCAGGAACAGCCATGCCACGAGTGCCCAGCGTCGCGTCGCTTTGATCCAGTTCGACGAGAGATCACCAGATGCCAGGGCCGACATCGCAAACGCAAACGGAATAACAAACCCGACAAACCCCAGATACAGCATCGGTGGATGAATAACCATCCCAAAGTGACGCAGCAGCGGGTTGAGTCCGCGAGCGCTGGCTGCGAGGCGGTCGTGTTGTGGAATCACGGCATTGTCGGGTATCAGGGCCGTGTTCATCACCTCGCCATTAACTAGCCAGTAACGTGTGAATGGGTTCTCGACAAAGACGGACAACGCCACGAAAAACGCAAGTACAGCCATCATGTAGGCAAATGCATAGGGCATTAGCCGCCGATTGGTGTTCCAGTTGATCCAAATCGCCGCAGTACTGAAGCCACTCATCAAAAACGACCAGAACAGTAACGATCCGGCCTGTGATCCCCACAGTGCCGTCGCACGAAAGAAGGTTGGCATACTTGGGCTACTGACGGACCATACGTAGTGAATTTGGTATTGTTCGGTCATGAGGGCGATTTGTAAGGCCCCGGTTGCAACGAATAGCCCGACAAATGCCATGTACGCCGCGTTACGCCCGCTCAGCACGAGATGCGGTGCGTGAGCGCGCGCACCATAAATGCAGGCCCCAATAGCGTACAAACAGGCCGCGAGTGTGAAGACCAGCGCGAACAGTCCAGCTTCGGCAAGCATGAGCCTTACGCCTCGTTGCCAGCAGCAGCGGCGATTTGGTCAGGTACGGCTTCCTCATAGCGGCTGGGGCACTTCAGCAGCAGTTCACTCGCGTAGAATACGCCGTCTTCGCCAAGGCTACCCGTCAAAATGGCCTGGGCTTCATGCTGGAGCAGGTCGGGCATCACTTCGTTTTCGAGGTGAACGGGTAACCGTAGTGCATCGGGATTGTTGACCGCAAGGTGTAGGTCACGCGCTAGATCGTCGGTTTTCTCAGGAATATGTGCAACGGTAAAGTCCAGTGAGAGGGTTGCACTATCGTACTCGATGGAATCACCAATTACGGCTCCGGTTATCCGAACCGCTTGTCCGGCATAATCATCTTTCAACAGCAGGTCTTCGATGGTGATGAAATACCGCTGGCTTGTCAAAGTTCCTGAGACAATCAGGTAAGCCGCCGCACCGACTAACAGCAGCCCCGCCACGATGAATTTCAAACGGTTGCCGCGACTTAAAGTCGTTACCGTTTGAGTCGGTTCTTTTTCCCACGTTGGTTTGTTCATTTACTATTATCCCCTCCCCCACAAGTAAAGATTTTTTCCGAGACTTGATCTTCATCAAGGAATTGTTTGCCGAATCCTGAGATGCTAGGCGTTAAACATCGCTGAACATCATCGGATATCCAATGCACTCATCTACAAAAGAAAGCCTGCGTTTGCTGCTGCATCATCACGCATACTTCGGTATGCTCCCCGCAGAGTCGATAGATCGATTGATGAGCCACGCAACACGGTCCTACTATCCCCGAAGTACACCGATTTACGCCCAGGGCAAAGCATCGGCGGGCGTCAAACTAGTGGAAGATGGTAACCTGAAAGTTTTTCATCAGGACCCTCGTCAACGCTCCTACATTATCCACATTCGCAAACGAGGCGATTTCGTCAATATCACCAACGTTTTCGACCATGCCGCCAATCCGACTCACTGTGCCGCAATCACCGATGCGCATTTGTGGCGCTGGACTTCCAAATCCATGGAAACCCTTATTGCACACGACCCATCACTTGCACAATCGGTTCTACGAAGAGCAACGAACCAACTCCGCGACCTGATCACCCAAATCGAGCATCTCGCACTGGACACCGTTCTGAAGCGGTTGGTCACGTTGCTCCTCAACGAAGGCGACCTCATTGCAACGGGTACCATCAACCGGACTACCCTCGCTGCCTATTTAGGGACAACTCCCGAAACTGTCAGACGTTATCTTGGCCAACTTGCGCAACTGTGCGCAATTCAGGTCGATCGGCGAGAAATCACCCTGGTACAGCCGCATCTCGTACAACACTTGATCCGCTGATTGATGCAAATTCTACAATAATGAGACAGAGATGAAAAATTGATTTACATCAAGTAAAGATGCAATGGCAACCGCGCATGCTATACTACGCACACCGACTGCCATTCATCAAATACTCATAATACCTTCGTGTTTTGTGTCGAATTGGGTTTGGAGCAGAATTGTTGTTTGTAGGGACAGTAAACTAAAAATCATCAGGGGAGGTGCGATGAACCAGCCGGACTTTTCGCAAGAGTTTGCTATTTTGCAGCAGGTACGCTGCCAGTTGCATATCGCCGCGCGGTTGGAGTTCGAGGAAACGATGTCACGTTTTCCTAACACGGATCCGGGCACGGAAGCACTAATCGAGCAACTCACACTCCGTATCGTTAATCGCTTCCTAAATATTACTGAGAAGGAGTTAGCAAGTTTGCAAAATCAGGACGAGCGGCACTCATCGCTCAAGGCCCTTGCACAACTGTTTGGCGTTCCACTTCAGAACTCTGAACCCTTCCCGGGCCAGTAAAAGTCGTGGGCACAGTACCCTAGAAGTAGCCACAACAAGTCCGCCCTATCTGGAATTGATCGTCCTTTGTAGGCTTTTCAGCATCGACTGTTAAGTGAGAGAGCGGCCTGTTGACCAGCCGAGACTACGACCAGCTAGAGCGATATTTTTACGCCTTACCGTACTTCATGGACCTACAACCCGCAGCAATGGACATTATTGTTCGGCTGGCGGTATTTCGAACTTTCAAGAAAGACGCGATCATCTTCTTTGAAGGCGATCCTTCCGACGGCATGTGGTTCAGCGAGAATGGGCGCGTGCGAATATACAAAATGAATGCGCAAGGGGAAGAGAAAACCATTCACATCGTTGATGTGGGCGGGTCGTTCAACGATATTGCCGCATTTGACGGCGGTCCAAATCCCGCTTATGCCGCCGCCCTGAGCGATGTTCGCCTGTGGGTTATCCCTCGTAAAGCGCTGGAACAAGCTTTGGAGATTGATCCGATGCTGGCACGGCGCATCATGGTATCACTGAGCCTGCGTGTGCGTAGGTTGGTTGATCAAATTGCCGATCTCACACTATACAGTGTTGTTGTGCGTCTTGCGCGTTTCCTGCTTCAGCAAGATGAAAATCCTAACCTCGATGGCCCGGGAATCACACGCGCACTGATTGCCGATTACCTCGCTACGACGCCTGAGTCGGTGAGCCGTGCACTGAAATCGCTTCAGGATACCGGTGCTATCGACTTCGACCGACAGCACATACAAATCGTCGACCGTGACCTGCTAGCC
>CAYSVE010000493.1:0-4845 GCA_964434365.1 uncultured Anaerolineaceae bacterium
GACGACGACCACAAATCGTATACGCCCAGACAACACGCAGAGCGCGGGCAACACGCTCATCGGCGTCTCGGCAAATTCCCCGTTCATCAACCCCGAGATGCTTGAAGGGACGTGGCTTACACCATATAGCCCCGATAGCCGCTACGACGTCGTTGTTAGCGATGAGTTCATCGAAAACGAGCCAGATGTAGCCCTTGGCGATACGATCTCGCTGCTGTACGAGGGCCACGAACAGAATTGGCGCGTGGTCGGCATCGTGGACGTTCTCGCTGGGCCGGGTATCGCGTCGTCACCGATATACGCACACACAAAATCGACAGCCGCATTCGCCGGCAACGCCGATTCCGTGACATCACTCATGGTCCAAACGACCTCGCGCGACCGCGACCTGTTGGAACGGGTGGAGCGCGAAATGGTCACCATGTTCGAAAATCAGAATATCGACGTTTCGGCCAGCGAAATCGCCATCGACCGGCTTGAGTCAATTCTTAGTGCCTTCGAGGTCATCATCACGCTACTCATCGTCGTCGCGCTGATGGTCGCGATCGTGGGTGGCCTTGGCCTCGCGGGGACGATGAGCCTTAGTGTGTTAGAACGCACCCGCGAGATCGGGGTAATGCGTAGTGTGGGTGCGAGCACCGGTACCCTGCGCGTGATGTTCATCACCGAGGGTGTCATCATCGGTGTGATGAGTTCACTCATCGCGTTTGCGATCAGCTACCCGGCCACAGCAGGCTTCGCTTACGTTCTGGGCAACGTTATCCGCGAAGAAGCATGGTCGACGATTATGACGGCCAGCGCACCGATTCTGTGGCTGGTCATCATCATCATCGTCAGCGCGATCGCGAGTGTCGCCCCGGCACAACGCGCCTCGCAGATCAGCATCCGCGAAGCGTTGGCCTACGAATAGTGCTCAACGTTTCGGGGTATCTGCGGCGGGTAACCGCAGATACCCACCCCAACCATTCCACGACAATGGTTCTTGCCAATCGTACCGATCCGCGATACGGTAACGAGCAGTTGAACCGTATCGTCGGAGCGAACCTGATGTTCTACTGCCGCGGCAGCAACTAAACCCTAACCCACACAACCCCATACCCCATGCTTCACGCGCACCGGACCCCGTCGCGCGCTTTTCGCATTCCAACATGCAACCGATTTCACAGCACACAGCAACCACATAACCCAAACCCCAAAGGAGACAACCGAATGACTACCTTGTCCGACCGCGCCTGGTGGCGCTTGTCGCACTTTGTGTTCATCATGCTTATTATCGAATTCCTCGATGAGCTATCGTATAGTGCCCTCGAAGCAGCGCGCCCGCTCATCCGCGATGCGTTTACGCTCACCTATGTTGAAGTGGGGCTTATCACCTCACTGCCGGTCCTCATCGCCATTTTCGTCGAACCGGTTGTCGGTCTTATCGCCGATACCGGCAGACGTCGGCATCTCATCGTCGGGGGCGGCGTGCTGTTTGGCCTGGGCCTCATCGTGCAGGGTTTCGCACCGACGTATTTTGTATTTATGGTCGGTGCGAGCGTGCAGGCCCCGGCCAGCGGCGTTTTCGTCAACCTCGCGCAGGCCTCACTGATGGACGACACCCCCACGCGTCGTGAGCACCGCATGGCGCAATGGACGTTTAGCGGGTCGCTTGCCGTGGTGATTGGCCCGCTGCTCCTCGCGTTGTTGCTTGTGCTGGGGTTGGACTGGTGCGTGTTCTTCATCGGCAGCGGCCTGCTTTCGATCGTTGTGGCGCTGTGGATTCTGCGCCTGCCAAGTAGTCATGCGTTGCGGACGAACGACGAGGAATCGGGGGCTACCGATTTACGAGCGAACCTTGCAGGCGTAGGGCGATTGTTGCGACGAGGCGATGTGTGGCGCTGGCTGGTGCTGCTGCAATTCAGCGACTTGACGCTGGATGTGATGTTCTCGTTGCTGGCGCTGTACATGGTCGATGTCGTTGGTGTGACGCAAACGCAAGCTGGCATCGCCATCGCGGTGTGGACGGGTGTCGGCCTGCTGGGTGACTTCCTGCTAATTCCGCTGTTGGAGCGGGTACGAGGCTTGGTCTATCTGCGTTTTAGTGCTGTTATGGAGTTAGTGCTGTACCCCATGTTTTTGCTGGCCGGGCCATGGAGCCTCAAGCTGTTCATCCTGGGTATGATGGGGCTGTTCAATGCCGGTTGGTACGCTATATTGCAGGGCAAGCTCTACGACACCCTCGGCGACCAGAGCGGTACCGTGTTGATCGTTGGTAATGCCGCAGGGGTGTTCGGTGCATTGCTCCCGGTGATGCTCGGTGTTGTGGCGCAGGTGTATGGTCTTGACGTCGCGATGTGGCTGCTGTTGGCAGGTCCAATCGCGCTGATGATTGGCCTGCCTCGGGTCGATGCGAGCCGACCAAGGCCGTAAACTCCATCACGTACAGCCACCAATCGTGCTATCCCCCTACCCTGTTGGGGTACGGGGGTCTCGTTTGCATGTGAAAGCACACCTTAACCAAAAACAAACTTATGCCTATTATTGGACGCGAGAACAATTTTCTCTGTATACTATTTGTATTCGGAGACTGTGGGAAACGAGTTTGTAATGTTAACAGCCGCACAGCGACGAATCATCCGCGCGTCGACCCTCGATGACGAGGCCTTCGAGCGTATCGTCGCAATCATCGAAGATGTCCAACGTTCGCACTCCCAGACTAAACCGCCCGATGCGACCGCACTACCTGGCTTCGACGTGAATATGTTGCAGCAGCTCACGACGTTGCTCGACGCTCTCCCGCTATCGATATACATCAAGGACCTCGATAGCCGCTTTGTGATTGCCAACCACCAAATGCTAAATTCCTTTAATTTTGGTACATTGCCAGAGATTATCGGTAAAACCGACTTCGACTTTATGAAACCAGAGTCTGCCCAGTTTCACTATGATACTGAGCAGACGATGCTCCGCACGGGTGAGCCGATACTGGACCTGGAAATTTGTGTCTCGGACGAGAACAGAGGCGACCGGTGGTACCTGGTGACTAAATCGCCGATTTGCGATGCTAGCGGGCGCATCATCGGTCTTATCGGCATCAATCGAGATATCACACGTCGTTGGCTCGCTGAGAAATCTGTCGAAAGCCAACGCAACATGCTACAAATGGTCATCGACCAGATTCAAGACAAAATCTACGTTAAGGACCGACAGAGCCGGTTCGTAATGGCGAACACCAAAACGCTGAACGAGCAACGGGTCACGGCTGAGGCATTGCCGGGTACTACCGATTTCGACTATATGCCCGCGGAACGCGCTGGGCCGATGCAGGAAGAAGAACAGCGCATCATGGAGACGGGTAACCCCATTATCAACAAGGAATTGTTCACGCCAGCCCACGTGACCAAGCGACACGACATGTGGTTCCTGGTCTCCAAAATTCCGCTACGCGATGTCCACGGCAATGTCACAGGGTTAATCGGCATCAACCGAGACATTACCAGCCGCAAAAAGGCCCAACAAAAAAGTTTACAACTCCGGCTAGAGCAAGAACGATCTTCGATTTTGGCGGCGTTCATCAAGGACGCATCGCACGAATTTCGGACTCCGCTCTCGGTCATCCTCACCTCCACCTACCTTCTGGGCCGTCACATCGAAGGTGAGCGTGAAGCCAAGTATCTTGAGCGCATTGTGCAACAGATCGAGCGCATGACCTACCTGTTGAACACATCCCTTACGATGCTGAGGTTAGACCGTCAGGCGGACTTGCCGATGGATATCGAGCGCATCGACCTGTTTTTGCAGATGGTGCTGGACACATTTATGTCGAAGACGGGCGCAAATATTCGCATGACGACACAAACAAACCAAACCGCCGAATTCAATGGTGAGTTGCTCGCTCAGGCGATTACCGCCATCATCGACAACGCCATTCGGTTTTCGCCACCAGGCGACGAAATACTTGTCTCGTGTTCGGCAACCGATCAACGTGTCTTCATCGCAGTGAGAGATACGGGTATGGGCATGCTCGATGCACACAGCACACGCATTTTCGACCGCTTTTACCGGGTAGACAAAGCGCGAACACAGTTTGGCTTTGGCCTTGGTTTGACGATCGCCCAGCGTATCGTCGAACTGCACCAGGGGCGCATCGAGGTCGAGAGCGAGATTGGGGTTGGCAGCACGTTCCGCATTGTATTGCCAATTGCGTCGCCAGCCGATGACTTAGCATCGGCTGGCGACAGCGCAAGCCAGGCGAACTAGCCGGTTTCGGTAACCAGGTTTTGCCGATGGAATATCGTCACGTGTTCCTCGCCGCGCGGTGTGAGTAGCACCAAGTTGTTGCGTATCTCGATGAGGTTGGCTGCCCGTAGGCGCCCTACGATACGCCCCATCTTCGTCCGAGACCAACGGAAGTGCTCGTACAGGTTATCTGCCGAGAGTTCATCGACGGCACCAGCGGTGTGCTGATGATTATAGATGTGCCCGAGCACGACCTGATCGTTGAAACGGCGACGTTGGTTCGCACGGCGAATCAATGTCGAAACGAGGCCGTACTTCGGCGACAGTACCCACGACAGCATGAAGAAGAAGAAAATCATCAGCACCATCGATGCCGAGATCGACGAGTTCCACTCTTCTACGAGGCCAACACCAAACACGCGATTGAGCGTTGCCAACAGGTCACTCACCTGGAACAGACCGAGGAACTCACCGCGTGCAAGCGGATACCCGAAGTAGGCGCCCGCACTACCGATGAGCGCACTCAGCCCCAGCATTACCGATAGGCGATCGGTGAGCAGATAGGCCGCTGCTGGCGGTATAATAAAAAACGCGATGACGAGGATCGAGCCGACGGCGTCGAAC
>CAYSVE010000494.1:0-4843 GCA_964434365.1 uncultured Anaerolineaceae bacterium
GCGTCTGTCGTAAGGAGGGCACCGGCACGATGTGCCCGAGTTACATGGCAACACTCGATGAGGCACACTCGACACGTGGGCGAGCCAATGCCCTGCGGGCGGCCATCAGCGGGCAGTTGCCCGATGGCGTCGGCGACGAAGCACTTAAAGGTATTTTCGATCTGTGCCTGTCGTGCAAAGCGTGTAAAAGCGAATGCCCGTCTTCGGTCGATGTCGCGCGGATGAAGTCGGAATTCCAGGCGATGTACTACGACCAACACGGCACGCCGCTCACAGCACGGTTGTTCGGCAACATCCATCGTGTGAACCAATTGGCGGGCCTCTTCCCGGCATTAAGCAACTGGGGCCTAACCAGCAGTTTCGGTAAGGCGATGATGAACCTCGTTGGCCTGCCAACGAAGCGTCCGCTTCCAACCTATGCACCTAAGCGCTTCACACGCAGCCTCAACGGCCACAGTGACGGGAAGAACGGCGTGGCGACTCTGGTCGTGGACACGTTCACCGAGTGGAACCACCCACAGCTTGGCAAAGCGCTGCTGAAACTCACCGATGCAATGGGGGTTCGGCTAAATATTCTTCAGTTGAACGGTCAGGGTTGTTGTGGGCGTCCAGCGCTAAGCAAGGGGTTGGTGGACCACGCAAAGGCGATGGCAACCGCAAACGTAAAACAACTTAGTGGTACGTCGGGGCCGTTGCTGTGGTTGGAACCAAGCTGCCAGAGTGCACTTGTCGATGACTACCCGGCGCTTGTGGAACCGGACCAACGCGCAACTGCCGAGGCTGTGGCCGCGCGTTGCACCTCTGTCGAGGCGTGGCTTGCGACACAACTCACCACTGCTGACCTACCCTGGGACGAGAAACCGCGCGAGATTCTGCTACACGGTCACTGCCATCAGAAGTCGCTGTGGGGCACGGCGGATACGATCGCGTTACTCCAATGCCTCCCGAATGCGACCGTCACCGAAATCGACAGCGGGTGTTGTGGCGTTGCAGGTAGCTTTGGCTACGAACACTACGACCTCTCGTTGAAGATTGGCAATCAACGGCTTTTGCCCACCATCGAGGCGCACCCAGATGCAATCGTCGCCGCACCCGGCACCTCGTGCCGCGCACAAATCCACGATGCCGGGCACGCCGCCCAACACCCGGTCGAAGTCGTCGCGACTGCACTTCGCTAACATCCAGAGCGTGGGGTGACCGTATGGCACCCCACCATTGATCCCACACAGACTGTGCTATAATGCACCCGATTTTCGCTTAACGGTTTGCGTTATGCTGAGCATCTTCACAACACGTTTTCTTGGCATTTTCATCGAGGCCGTACCGTTTCTGTTATTGGGCGCGGTCGTTTCTGGCCTCATCGAGACATTCATCACCCCAAACGACATCGCCCGCTGGGTACCGAAGCGCGCCATCCCTGCCGCAGTTGCCGGGACATTCCTCGGGTTCGCCTTCCCGGTGTGCGAGTGCGGCGTGGTCCCGGTCGTGCGACGCCTGTACCTCAAGGGTCTGCCAATGTCCGTCGGTGTGGCGTTTCTGCTCGCTGCACCCGTGATGAACCCCATCGTTTTTGCCAGCACCTACATTGCGTTCGGCTGGGGTACTGTGTTGATCGGACGATTCATTATCACAGCGGTAGTCGCCGTCACGGTTGGCCTCGTATTTTCGTTGGGCGCGCAACCGCTCGAAGTCCTGCGCCCGCAGTCACTCGCCCCGGCGATGGGTGGTTCGGTAGCGGTAAAGAAGCGATCGCTGGCTGAGAACCTCTACAACGCGCTGAAGATCGCAGGCGATGAGTTCTACGATATGGGCCGCTACCTTGTGCTGGGTTCGCTACTTGCAGCGGGGATGCAGACAGTCATCTCGCAAGAGGTGCTGATTGCACTCGGGCAAGGGCCGATTATCTCCGTACTGGCGATGCAGGCGCTTGGCTTCGTGCTCAGCGTGTGCTCCACGGTCGATGCCTTCCTCGCATTAGCCTTCGCGGGCACCTTCACGACTGGCTCGATTCTTGCGTTCCTCACGTTTGGACCGATGGTCGACATCAAATCGATGTTGATGTTTACCGGTGTGTTCCGCGGGCGCGTAGTGGCCTACCTGGTTGTGCTTCCACTGCTACTAACGACCCTTATCGCAGTTTGGTTAAATTTGAACGTACCTCTGTAGGAAATGAATTATGCAAATCGCTGCAAAGGCACACAATGATGATTTCTCCGTCGCACAGGCATGGCTGCGTGTGGCGGTGCTGTTTGGCCTGGGCGTGTATTTCGTCTATAACATCATCAGTGGCAACCTTGCGAATTACATCAATGCGCGCTTTGTGTGGCTGAGTTACCTTGCAGCTGCATTCTTCTTCGTGTTGATGATTGGCTCCACAATTGCCACACTCCGCCGCGACACAGCACGACACGACGGCACAGAGCCAATCTCGTGGGGTGTCATCGCCACCCTGGCGATTCCGTTGTTGCTCGGCACTCTAGTTCCATCGGAGCCGTTAGGAGCGGAAGCCGTGGGTGGCATCAGCACAACTGCCGTACTGGGCACCAACGAGGCAAATTTCGTGGTTAGCCCGGCGAATCGCAACATCCTCGATTGGCTACGTCTGTTCGGCAGCACGGATGATATGACCGAGTTCAATGGGCAGCAAGCCGATGTCTCCGGGTTTGTGTATCGCGAACCGAGCTTTCCCGAAAATCACTTCATGGTGGCACGCTTCACAGTGAGTTGCTGCGTCGCCGATGCCTACGCGATTGGCCTACCGGTCTACTACGTGGGCGACAACCTCACGGACGGCGAGTGGGTGCAGGTTCAGGGCGTGATGCAGGTCGGTGACTTCCGCGAGGACGTGGTGCCCATCGTACAGGCGGACAAGTTAACCCAGATCGAGCAACCGGAGCACCCGTACCTCTATCCATGATGCCCTTCTCACGTTTCGACACCGCCGTCAGTATCACGGTTGTGGTGCTGCTGATCGCCATTGGCCTGACGGTGCTCGCAGGTGACCGCGTCGGCGTGCAACTAGAGCGTGCCGGTCCAATCGATGAAGGGCACAGCACCAGCGACATCGTCATCCGCTTCAGCGAAACGATGGACCGCGACACCGTAACCGCGCGGCTTCGCATCGACCCTGCCATCGCAGGCGAGGCCAACTGGAGCGGATCGACACTCATTTACGACCCCGCCGACGCGCTTCTCCCCGGCAATGAATATACGGTTGTGCTGGAATCTGGCGCACGCAGCCGGAGTGGGCGCGCCGTGCTCGACGAGTACCGTTTTTCGTTTCGTGTGCGGCAGCCAGGGGTGGCGTACCTCTTCCCAGCAGACCAAGCGCCACAGAATATCGCCATCACCGAGGCGGACGGCACAACCCGGCAGGTTACCAATAGCCTGTCTGGCATTTTCGACTTTGCGGTAAGCCCCAGCGGCGAGCAAATCGTGTATAGTGAGCGACGCGCAGAGACCGCAACATCGGACCTGAAATTGCTGGACCTCCAAACGGGTGCACTACAGCAACTTGTCTCTTGTGTGGACGCCGACTGCACCGGCCCTGTCTGGCGGCCCGACGGCGCGATGATCGCCTACGAGCGCATCGATTTGAACCTACAGTTCCAGAACGTCGGCGTGAGTCCACCACGCATTTGGCTCGCCGACCTGACGACAAGCACCACGCAACCGCTCTTCGAGGACACGCAGATTTTGGGCTATGGGCCGCGCTGGTCTGGCGATGGCAACCGCCTCGCGTTGTTCGATAACAGTACGCCGGGCATCCTCGTCTACGACTTTACCGAGCAGCGCTTCGATCTCATCCCAAGCCAGCACGGCACGTCCGGCACCATTTCGCCCGATGGGACCAGTGTCGTCTATCCGGAGTTGGTATTTAGCGATGGCCGCGCGCGGTCCTATTTGCAGATGGCTGTGCTGGATGAGGACGAACTTGTACCACTAAGCCCTGAAGATGAGGTCATTGACGATGATATGGCATCGTGGTCACCGAAGGGCGACCAGATTGCGATCGGTCGGCGGTATTGGGATGACCGCTATACACGCGGCTTGCAACTCTATCTGATGGACCCGGCCACTTCCGAAGTTGAGCCATTGGTGGTCGATGAACGCTATGCCAACGGCTTCTTCGACTGGGACCCAACGGGCACGCAAATCGTAATGCAGCGCTTCCCAGAATTAACCGAGGACGGTGCGATTAATACAAGTGCGCGCCCAGAAATTTGGACGGTGGATGTAGAAACCGGTGAACTACGACTTGTCGCATCGAATGCGTTTCATCCACGGTGGGTACCCTAGAGCAGGCCGAGATTGTCGCCTAGCAGGAAGACAGCCAGCACGATGATAAACACCGCGAACAGCGACCGCAGCACCTTGGGGTCGATGCTGTGCGATAACCGCGTGCCGACGAACGTCCCTGCGAAACCAGTGACGATGAACGCGGCCAGCAAACTCACGTTGAGTGTGGTATCGTGGCCTAGGTGTCCGAAAACGCCTGCGAGGCTGTTCATCGCGATGATGACGAGCGACGTACCGACGGCTTGCTGCATGGGCATCCCTAGCAACATCACCAACGCTGGCACGATGAGGAAACCTCCACCCACGCCCAGCAACCCCGTCAACAGGCCGATGCCCGCCCCACTGCCGGTAAGCAGTGGCAAACTGCGCACCTGCTGCTCGCGGTCGTCCGAAGGCGTTCTGCGGAAGATCATCAGCAATCCTACGGCCAACATCAGCAATGCGAACATCACCATCAGCACACTCGGTGAGAAGCGCTCGCTCCACCCCGCAGCGAGGAAGCTGGTGAACCTCCCCGTGCCACCGAATAGCAACGCACCCCCCC
>CAYSVE010000495.1:0-4836 GCA_964434365.1 uncultured Anaerolineaceae bacterium
GAAGGCAAAATCTGCGCTTGATTCGGTGAGGCCGTGCGGGTTGTGCCCCACCGGGATGCCGCGTGCTGTGGCTGCGGTGGTGTCGATGTTGTCGAAGCCCACCGCGAGGTTGCTCACCACCTTGAGGTTCGGTGATGCTTCTAACAGCGCTGTATCGACTTTATCAGTGAGCAGGCACAGCAACCCCTCGGCATGGGCTGTGCGCGCGCGGAGGTCGTCGTACGGCGGTGGGAGTTCGTCCTCCCACAGGTCGACTTCGGTGTGGTCGGCGAGTTTGTCGAGCGCTTTTTGTGGCAAACGGCGCGTGACGAAGACGGTCATGGTACTCTCTCCAGGTTAAGTGATGAACGTCCCCCGAAGATACCCCGTCAGGCTTGGTCTTGCAGCCATTGGCGGGCGGCGGCGTCCGCTTTTCCGCTGACGAATTCCAGCACACGCCGCGCCATGATGGCGCTCACGTCGTCGAGTTCTGGGTGGTTCAGCAGCAGCATAATGTGCTCTCGATAGCGTGCATCACCGAGGGCGAGCACCAGCACACTCCCAGCAGCGATGCGCAACTCGGCGTTGCTCTTTTCGTTCGCCAGCGCGAGGAACTCCCCGGTTGTTTCCCAGCCGGGCATGTTGTCCATCGGCGTGCGCAGCGCTTGCGCGAAGGTCAACTCCCAGCCTGCGAGCACCGTTTCACTCTCGGCAACGGCACGCACCAAGCCGTCGCGGACCTGTAGCGCTTTTTCGGTGAGCGGTTGGCGCTCGGCGACCGTCGTCGCGATGTCGGTGATGTCGCTCGCGCTGAGGTCGATGTCGTAGTTTGCCAGCGGCCTGCGGAACTGCCGCAGCGAAATATCGATGATGTCCTGTATGGGGGCGGTGTTGAAGGCACTATGACGGGCGTCGTCCATGGGGGCCTCTCGGCTTGCGGGCGGTTGATGTGAAGAGGCGCGTCCGGCGTTGCTTTGTCCGCGCCTCGGTTCGCTCGATCGGGTTAGCTGGCTTCGCTTGCCAGTATACTCTCGCACAGTTCTTCGGTGATGTCGTCGCAGTTCACCGGGGCGACATAACGGTTCCGTGCGATCCACGTAATCAGGTCATCATAGTCCTGTGGCAGCTGCCACAAGCGTAGCGTTTCATCGTGGCTGGCACTTACCGCCTGGCCGAAGTCCCGTGTGAACGTCATATCGTTGACTGCGTCCCGATGCGCGGTATACTGCTCGATGATGGTACCATCGCCTACATCCCACAGGAATAGCTCACCGTTCGCGGCCCCGGCCAGCAGATGATTGCCCAGGTCGTTGAACTGCACTGCGTTGACCTCGGCACCGGCTTCCAGTTCGCGCACAACGTCTCCGGTGGCGGTTTCCCACAGGAGTACCCGGCCATCGGCGCTGCCCGAGGCGATGGTCGCGCCGTCGGGCGAGAAGGCGACCGCCTCGACCTGGCCGAAGTGTGCGCTGAAGGTGCGAATTTGCTCGCCGGTTGTCACATCCCACAGGATGAGACGACTGTCGGCACTCCCACTGAGCACCTGTGTACCGTCGGGCGAGAAAGCGACCGATTTCACCCAATCGTCGTGGCCTTGTAGCGGCTCGCCGATGAGCGTGCCCGTTTCGATGTCCCACAGGCGGAGGGTGCGGTCGAAGCCGCCGGTAGCGGCCAAATTACCACCAGGGTCCAGGGCAACGCCCATGACGATACTGTTGTGGCCCTGGAGGGTGTGCAGGTGTTGCCCGCTGAGTACATCCCACACGATGGCGGTGCCATCGGCGCTACCGCTAAGGGCAATCGACGCATCCTCGCTGAGCGCGACATCCAGAACGGCATCGTCGTGGCCCACGAACTGCCGCAGCAGTTGCCCGGTGGCGATGTCCCACAGGCGCAGGTCATTGTCGCGGGCGGGGGGGGCGCTTAGCCCACCGCGGCCACTGCCACTCAGCAGCAGCGCATCGCCGACCGCCAATGAGAGCACCGGGGCTTCGTGGCCCAGGTAGCGCCGAACCTCCTGCCCGCCGCGTACATCCCACACGCGCAAGGTGTTGTCGAAGGAACTGGTGACGATGCGGATACCCTCTGGCGCAAATTCGACATCGCTGATGCGATCGGTATGGCCGCGAAGCAGCAAAATCGGCTCGCCACTCTCGCCATCCCATACGCGGATGGTGTTGTCGCCAAGGGGGGTGACCGCATCGCCGCTGGTACTGACCACAAGGTTGCCATCTGGCTCGAAGGCGACGCTGGTGATGCTGCTGATATGGCCTTCGGCGCGCCACAAAAACCGCCCCGTGCCGAACTCCCACATGCGGACGGTCGCATTATCGTCACCCGTCACGACGGTGTCACCGCTTGGGCTGAAGGCCAGCGCACGAACCGTGGCACGAAGCGATTCATCGCCTTCGCGCACCCGGCGCAACAGCACCCCATTTTCCATGCGGATAAACAGCACATCGCTGCCGGAGGCAACGGCCAATGCCCGACCGCTCGGGCTTACCGCCAGGTCGTTGATAGCCTCTTCGCCGTCGTACAGGGTGCGTTGCGGCTCGCCGGTTGCTGCATCCCACGCAAGGACCTGTCCGTCGGCCCCGCCAGAGATGATCTCGGCACCATCGGGTGTGAAGTCCAGCCCACGAATCACACGGGGATGCGCCTCGCGCTGCCAAACCCGCTGCTCACTCGTCACATCCCATAGTACGAGCCATCCCTCGGCGGTGCCGGCAGCCAAACGACGACTGTCTGGACTAAATGCAAGCGACCGGATCAGTTCGGTTTCCAACGGCAGCGTCGCGATGACGTCGCCTGTATCCAGCGCCCATAGGCGAATGGTGCCGTCTGCTGCGCCAGAGGCGATCATCTGGCCGTTTCCACTCACCGCGACCGACGCAACCCGGTTGTCGTGACCGGTGAGGCGCAAGCGCGTCCCCGGTGCGAAGGCTGCCCGCTCCAAACTCTGTAGTACGGGGGACATTTCTGCATCCACGATGTTATCGGCGGCCAGGGCCAGCGAAAGCGCGGTATCGGTGTTGCGGGCGTCGAGCGCTTCGTCGCTCTCGCTGACGAGCAACAATGCCCGAATTTCGGCAGCCTGGAACTCGGCCTGTTGGCGAGCCTGCTCCGCTTCGGCCTCGGCGGCTCGCGCGGTTTCGGCGGCAGACCGAGCGGCGGTCGCGCTGCGGGTGGCCAGTAAACCCAGCCCCCCGGCCACCATCGCTGCGATGAGGAAGACCCCCACCAGCAGCCGAAGCCGGTTAACGACCTGGCGTTCCAGTTCGCGTTCGCGGGCTTGCCGGGCACGCTCCTCTTTGGAGCGCACTTCGCGCTCTGCCATGCTGCTGTTGATGTACTCGCGCTCTTCGTCGGTGAGCGAAATTTCCGATTCGCCCGCCCACGCTTCGAACTGCTCCAGGCGTGAGCCGCGCAGCAAGTAACTATCGTCCTTATCTGAACGCAGCCATTCGTTCGTGGCAGCGTTCAGCAAACGATGTTGCCGCAGGTCGGCGCGGCTTTCATCGAGCCAGGCGCGTAGGCGGTTCCACTCGCGGATGAGCGCTTCGTGCGCGACTTCGACCGTCGGCGCGCGTGTGATCGGGTCACGGTCGAAGGTGAGCAGGCGGCTCTGGTCGAACACGCTGATGGCCTGGTTCATCACATCGCCGCCCGCGCTGATGAGTTCACTCTGTCGTACGCGGCGGCGGGTATCTTCGGTGCCCTCACCGAGCGTTACCAATCGCAGGAACAACTGCCGCGCGGCGCTCTGCTGGTAGGTATCCAGCCAATCGTAGACCTGCTCGGCGCGTTTCGCGAGCGCGCCGAGCGTCCCGCCAATTTCGTTGTAGGCCTCCAGCGTGAGCAGGTGCCCCTCGCGGTGTTCGAATAGCTCCGTCAGGGCGTATTGGAGTAGTGGCAGTGCGCCCGGTTGTTCGTTCACATCGGTGATGATGGACGCGATAAGCGCGGGTTCCAACCGCACGCCGACGCGTTCTGCCGGGCCAACGATGGCGCGTTCGAGTTCTTCGCTGTTAAGTGGTAGCACCACCTCGGTGCGCTGCTGGATGAGCGAGCTAAAGCCTGGCACGCGCAGCGGACGGTCGTAGAAGTCTGCGCGGAGGGTTACCAACACCCGAACACGGCTGCGGGAGTCGCTCACTGCCTCCTGTAGCAGTGCCAAAAAGTGTGCGATGCTCTTGTTGTCGCCAGCCTGGGTAAACAATTCCTCGAACTGATCGATCACCAGTAGGAGTTCACTCTGGTCGTCGGGCAACACTAGCCGCGATGCCCGTAGCAGGCCGCGTTCGTCGCGCTCTAGGTGGCCGCGCAAATCGTGCTGCCCGGCGGCGGCCACACGCGTGAGGGCGATTTCCAGTTCTTCCAGCGGGTAGGGGCCGGGGACAAGCTCCGCGATGAACCAATGACTACTGCCGGGGATGGTGTCTCGGCGCAGGCGGGGCAACAGGCCACCCTTCACCACGCTCGATTTTCCGCTACCGCTTGGCCCTACGACGGCCAAAAAGCGATAGATCTCGCTCGACTCCTGCATGCGCTCGATGAGCGTGTCCACGAGCTTCTCACGGCCAAAGAGGTCATCGGCATCGGCCTCTTCGAAGGCGCGTAGGCCCTTATACGGGTTCTCGACCGAATCGAGGCCGATGTCGGCCAGCAGCGCAACCCGCTCGGAGGTTATCGGTGTGGTGTCCATCAGGTCGTTACCGGCCAGTGCGCGCCGCAGGTCGACAGCCATACTGAGCGCGTCTTCGTAGCGATGGTTCGGGTCTTTCAGCGTCGCCTTCTGGATGACGAGATTCACCTCGTCGGGCAGGTCGGTCCGGTGCAGTCAGATGTCGGGCAGGG
>CAYSVE010000496.1:0-4830 GCA_964434365.1 uncultured Anaerolineaceae bacterium
GACGATTACGCCGTCGCCTGTGCCGAGCGATACCGCCACGCCGATTCCGTCGGCAACGCCGGGGTCAAGCGATGAGAACGAACCCACGTGGACGCCGCCGCCGGACGACGGCCCCGATGTACAGGATCACTATCGGTTACGGCGTCCTATCTCCGACAGCGGCGTGAACTACTTCGCGCGGACCTACGCCTACGGCAACACCGCAGGGGGACGCTACCAAGTTCACCACGGCGTCGACTTCGAAAACCCCGGCGGGACGCCGGTTCTCGCAGCGGGCGATGGCACTGTCTTCTACGCGGGTGATGACCTCGGCACGATGTTCGGGCCACAAACGAACTACTACGGCAACGTTATCGTGATTCAACACGGCTTTAACGCGCCCACGGGTGGGCCGGTGTTCACGCTGTACGGCCATCTGGCGCGCATCGAGGTGCAAACCGGGCAAAGCGTCACGAGTGGGCAGCAAATCGGCGCTGTGGGCGCCGAAGGGGTGGCGCTGGGGCCACATCTTCACTTCGAGGTACGCGTCGGCGACCCATACGACTTCGGCGCGACGCGCAACCCCGACCTATGGATTTTCCCGTATCGCGGCTTTGGCACGCTCGCGGGGTTGGTTCGCAACGAGGCGGGCGGCAAGCTGTACGACGTCACGCTGACGGTAGAACCGGCCACCGGGCAGGGTTACGCGCGTTATGCGTTCTCCTACGCCTCCGATACGGTGAACAGCAGCGGCTCCATCGGCGAGAACTTCTCGCTGGGCGATTTGCCTGCCAACTACTACGACGTCAGCGTTCGTGCGAACGGGCGCAGCCTCTACCGCGAAATTATCTACGTCGCCGCGAACCAGACGACGTTTATCGAGGTGGTGCTGCCGAACTAAACCGAACGGGGAGGCCTTATCGCCTCCCCTGGTTGCGCCGCGTGCGCTTTATTCGTCGTCGTCTTCGATGTCGTAGCGGAAGACGAAGTCGTCGTTGTTGTCTTCGCCAGGGCCTTCATCTACCTGATTATTCAGGTCCACCACAATGACGACCTCGTACTCGTTGTCGTTGCCGTCGTCGTCGTCATCGTCTTCAGGGTCTTCATCGTCTAACCTGAAGTTCAGCTCGATCGTCCGCCGTTCACCAGCGGCGAGGCCGCTGACCGTCTCCGCATCGAAGTCCTCATCCGGGTCGAAGGTCGCCGCGACCGCAAATGTCCCGGCGTCGGTTCCGCCCTGGTTCTCGATGGTCACATCGACGTCGAAGTCCTCACCACGGATAATTTGGTCCGGGTCGGTATCGACATCGACCACCACGAGGTCGGCTTGCTGTTGGGTTGTGCCCGGTACCGCTGTCGTGCCCGGAATCGGCGTGTTGAGCTGGTCTGGGTTCACCACAATCGGCGGGATGGTTGGGATCGGCGTTGGCGGCGATGCCACGATCGGTAGGTCGTTTAGGTCGCCGAACACCTCCAGAATATCCACGAAGAGCCAGCCCTGTTGACCACGGAAATCGATGACGACCCAGGTGTTGCCCACATTCGTGCCGATGATCGGTCGTTGCTCGCCCTGATCGAGTTGACCGAGGACTTCGAAGGCGGTGCTGGGGCCACGGCGCACGTTTTGCACCTGGCTCAGCACCGTCAACACGACGCCGTCTGGCGTGGGCGAGGGCAGTGGGGTCGCCGTTGGCAAAGCCGCTTCGATCTGCTCTGGGCTGAGGCGCTGGAGGCCGACGAAGCGCTCGGCGATTTCCGGCGAGCCGAAGGCGTTCACACGCACCACGGTGATGTTCTGCGAGGTTTCGCCGCCGCCGAGGTCACGCGGGTTGAGCACACCCTGCACGCCGATAATCGAGGCCTGCGTGCGCAGGTTTTGCGTCAGGTCGCCGGGCAGGCCGATGGCCGCCTCCAAAAGCAACACCGAGTCGTAGCCAGCGGCAGCGGCGGGGCCGGGCACCATGCCGAAGCTGCGCACGAAGGAATCCAAGAACGTGGTGCTCAGCGGGTCTGGCGCGGTGTAGGACCAATTCGTGGAGCCGATGATGCCCTCTAGCTGTTCGACCGGTATGTTCTCGGCGAATGCGGATTCTTCGAACTGGTTATAAACGACCAGCCCACCGTAGCCCGCGCCACGCAGCGCGGTGAGGTAATCGGCGGCGAGGGCCGGTGCACCGTAGATCACGGTGACCTGCGGCCCACCTGCGATGAGCGTCGCCGCGAGTTCTTCCAGCGTTTCGCCGCCCGCGATAATCACCGGTGAGGGGGGCACACCGAAGCCGCTGGCCGCGCTGGTAAAGCCGATGACGTTGGCCGTGCTGTTCAGGTCTAGCTGCACGGTGGCAACGCGGGTAAGCCCAAGCGTGTTGATGAGGTAATCGGCCAGGGCGCGCTCCTGCAAGAAGTCGGTGGCGCGTGTACGCACCAACAACCCAGAGGCGTCCTGTGCGAGCACTGTGTCGCCGGTCGCAGCCGTAAGGATGGGCACCCCAAGGCCCTGCAACAGCGGCAGGTTGGCGAGTGTTTCCTCGGTGGTGGCCGGGCCAATTACGGCAACGATGTTCTGCCCTTGCAATGCTTCGATGGCCTGGGGCAGTGCGGTGCCGCCTGCGGTCGGCTGAATCACAAGTTCCAGGCGGAAGCGCGAGCCATCGGCCCCGAGCACGCCGCCTTCATCGTTGATTTGCTGCGCAGCGAGGCGTGCGCCACCTGCCAGTGGGCTGAGTGGGTCCGCAAGGACACCGACCCTGAAGGTGGCAGTTTGGGCACTTGCGAAGATTGCGCCGGCGAGACCTAGGACGAGGAGTACTGCGGCAATACGTTTCAGCATAAGTGTATTTACGAGCGTCGCCGTGCACAGCGACCAACCCGCCTCCTTTCCAAATATGTATGCTATAATACGGCAATATCGACACGCAACCGCCGTGTCGTTGTCCATTATGCAGCATGTGGGCAACCAAAAACAAAAGTTTGGTACAAATTGTGAACAGGGCAGCGTATACAGTGGCGGTGCCTTCACCCCAGTAGATAGGAAGTATAACCCCATGACGGAACAGACGACGACGTACCTTACCCCCGAAGGCCTGGAATCGATTAAGCGCGAATTGCGAAATTTGATCGAAGTGCAGCGCCCAGAGATTGCCGCCAAGCTCAAAGAGGCGGTAGCACAGGGGGACCTTAAGGAGAACGCCGACTACCACGACGCCAAAGAGCGTCAGGGGTTCATCGAAGGCCGCATTGCGGACCTGGAGGCGAAGTTGCGTAACGTGCAGGTGATCTCCGATGAGGATAGGCCGTCGGACATCGTCACCGTAGGGGCGACTGTCAATATCCAGGAAGTGGGCGAAGACGAAATCGAAACGTATATGATCGTCGGTGCGGCGGAAGCCAACCCGGCGGAGGGCAAAATTTCCAACGAAAGCCCCATCGGGCGGGCCTTGCTCGGCAAGAAGAAGGGCAAGAAGGTAAAAGTGAAAACGCCCGATGGTGAAATCGTCTTCAAGATTTTGTCCATCGAATAGCGTAGGCACCCACACCACCACAAAAACGAAAATCCCGGCATGGTGCCGGGATTTTTTGTTCTTCGCTTAAAAGTCGCCGCTGCCTCCGAATGGGTCATCCGAAGAGGGCCGGTTTCCGCCAGAGGGGTTGCTCGCAGGTGGCGGGCCACCGAAGCTGCCGCTGCCTGGTGGCGGTTGCGGCGGCTGGAAGCCCCCCCCCGGTGGCGGTTGTGGTGGCCTGAAGTCGCCCTGCGAGGGCTGTTGTGGCGGCGGCTGGAAGCCCCCCCCCGGTGGCGGTTGTGGCGGGCGGAAGTCGCCGCCCTGCGGCGGTGGCTGGAAGCCGCCCCTCGATGACATCGGGTTGTTTTGTGGCGGCGGTTGGGCCGGCGGCGCGGGCATCGTGTCGCCAGCCATCGCGGGCATTACCGGCGCGGGGACTGTCGCCGGGGCCGAGGCACCACTGCCTGCGTCGCCCTTGTACCACGCGATAATCTGGATCGACGCGTTCTCGAAGTAACTGTTCGACGGGAAGGTCGCGTCGTCACCGTAAGTGACCGATTGCACGGTGGCCTTCACGTACAGGGCCGCCGTTTCGAGGATAGCCGTTGCGCCGGGCTTCAGTTCCAGCACCTCGCCCTTGGCGCTAAACTTCTGGATCATCGCCTGGTCGCCCATCGAATGGGTGGAGACGAACGTGACCGTGGGCGTGTTCACGAACTCGTCTTTGTCGAACATCCACACTTCGATGGCCGTTACCTTGTCGGAGTCCGGCAGGGTCTCGCCGATGGTCGCGCCGCACTCGCCGTAGTAAACCTTATCCTCGGTTTCGATGTTAAACGAGTCGTCGTAGTTGCCGAAGCCCGCCTGGTAATTGCTGAGCTTGCGAATGACCGGGTCGCCGAAGCCGGTTTCCTCCACCGGGGCTGCGGCCAACATGGCGGCCTGCGCGGCCTTGTCATCCTTGATCTTCTGGATCATCTTGGCTGCCTGGTCGGCCTGGCCGTCCGCATCGCGCGTGCGCGAAAGCCGGGCGTACAGCGGCTCGAAGAACGGCCACAGCAGCAACGCCCACAGAATTGCCAGCACGATATACACAATCGCAAAGCCTATAACAGCGACGATCGGCAGTACGATGTTGTTCACAACCGTCGGGCGCGGCGGCGCTGCTGGCGCAACGTTCTGCGCTTGCTGCGCAAGGGTCAAAAAGCCCTGATCCTGGATGCCGATACGCTGTGCGGTGTCGAGCGGGTCGTCGATCTGGGCGAGCAATTGCCAGAACTGGATATCCACCTGGGCCTGGTCGGCATAGGCGGATTCGTAACGGGCCGCCACCCCACGCACCCATTCATCC
>CAYSVE010000497.1:0-4830 GCA_964434365.1 uncultured Anaerolineaceae bacterium
CGTGACGACTTCATCACTCGCCCGCTGAGCTACTATGAACGTGCGTGGCGCGACTTCATGGAGGCGGGGCTGGCGCACGCGCTCATCGCGGAGTTCGAGGGGAAAGCCATCGCACATGTGATCCTGTTTCACTTTGGCAAAACGTGCTGGTACTTCTACGGTGCGTCATCGAACGAAGAACGCCAACGTATGCCGAATTACGCTTTACAATGGGAGGCGATACGCTGGGCCAAAGCACAGGGTTACACCAACTACGACTTTTGGGGCGCGCCGAACGTATTCACCGAGGATGACAGCATGTGGGGTGTGTACAGCTTCAAACGAGGTTTTCGGGGCACCGTGACGCGGCACATCGGCGCCTGGGACTACGCCCCGAATCCACCGCTGTACGCCGGGTACACCTGGGCGTGGCCAAAGGTATTGGGTTTGATGCGCCGCCGCGCGGGAGGGTAACGATGGCCGAAAACATTTACAGCGTCCTCGAAGCCGCGTTCAACGGCATGGTGGAAAAACCGTGCTGGTCTGTCGCGGTGATTTCTAGCGCCCTCGAAACACAGGTCACACTTTACATCGGCGACAAAGTAGAGCGGAAAAAGGCACTCACGGCACCATCGCTTAGCGAGGAACAACGCAACTACCACGCCGCCTTCGAAGTCACGATTATCGATTGCACCTGGCGGCTCGATTCCACCGATCAGGTCGTGACGTCGTGGAGTGACGACGCCGAGACGTTGCGCAAGTACATGGCTTACCTCAAAGATCAGCCAGTGATCGGCTGGGAAATCACCTGGCCGGGGCTGGACCTCACATTACACTTCGCGAACACCCTCGCCCTGCGCCTCTTTTGCGACCAGACCGACCCGGTCGACGGGGGCGAGAACTATGCATTTCGGTCACCGGAGTACACCTTCCAGGTGGGGGTACGTAGCCACATCACCGCGACCGCGCGCGCATTCGATTAGTCGAAGAAATGAACTACGGAGAAAGTAAAAAATGGTGACATCCACAACCACCTTCGAGCACAGTACGATCGAAACAAACGGCGTCAGGCTGCATGTGGTGCAAGCCGGCCCCACCGATGGCGAACCGGTGTTGCTACTGCACGGCTTCCCCGACTTCTGGTACGGCTGGCGCGATCAAATCGAGGCGTTGGCTGCGGCGGGCTTTCGTGTGGTTGCACCCGACCAGCGCGGCTACAACCTCAGTGATGTACCGGAGGGGATGATGGCGTATCGTGTCGATGCGCTGGTAACCGACGCGCTCGGCCTGATGGATGCCCTCGGCCACGAACAGTTCGCGCTCGGTGGGCACGATTGGGGCGCAGTCGTGAGTTGGTACACGGCAATATGGCATCCCCAGCGTTTGACCAAGCTCATCATCGCGAATGTACCGCACCCGGTAGCGTATCAGCAGGCGTTGCGCAGCAGCTTCGAACAAATCGCAAAAAGCTGGTACGTGGGCTTCTTCCAGATTCCGCAACTGCCGGAAATGCTTCTCAGCGCTAACGATTATGCGGGTGTCATCAACGCGTTAAAGCAAAGCGGCCTCGAAAACACCTTCACCGAGGAGGACTTCGTCGCGTATCGCAAAGCGTATACGAACTCGGGCGGCATCACGGGTATGCTGAACTGGTACCGCGCGCTGCTTTGGCGTCAGCCGCAAACGCCCGAAGACGCCAAAGTGACGGTGCCGACGCTGATGCTGTGGGGCAAGAAAGACCCGGCCCTAAGCTGGGAAATGGCCGAACCGAGCATCGACCAATGTGAGGACGGCCAGCTCGTGCTCTTCGAAGAGGCATCGCACTGGGTACTGCGCGACAAATCGCAGCGGTGCAGCGAACTCATGATCGAGTTCCTTAAGCACGGTATGGTCTAGGGGTCGAAGTCCACAGGGTCACCGACACGCGCGACGGTGACCACATACACCCCCACGCTCTCGTTGGCGCTGCCGAACACGCGCAGTCGCCATGTGCCGCTCTCGTGAATACGACACAAAAACGCGGTACCCGTACGCGCATCGATAATGATCTGCGGCTGGCAACGGCTACGGTCCGCGACATCACCACTAGGGTCGATCACAACGACATTCGGTGCGACGTTCTGCGCAAGCGGCGAGAAAAATTGAATGCCCACACCAAGTTCCTCGCCGCGATTCCCCTGGAACAAATACTCATGAAGCTGCCCTGCACGCAGCATATCGCCATCGGCCCCCTGCGACCCGCGCTGGAGGCTCACACTTCGCGCAGCAGGGACAACTGCCGCAGGATTGCGCAGTTCGCTCACGGGTACCCCATCGACGAAGCCAACGGTGGGGGCTGGCGTTGCCAGCGAGGGGTCACGCACATCGCGCAGGCTTACCCCGTCAATCATAGTGATGGGCGTTGGCCCACCAAACGACCGCGCAACCACGTTGGTGACTTCGGGCGCGGCCCCGAGCAAGTTCAGCACCAGCAACGTCGAGGACAGGCTTAACAGCAACAACCCCAACAGCAGCAACGGTAAAAACGTACCCCGACGACTTGTTCGGCGCACGGGTTTGAGCGGTTCTACTTTGCCGCGGGTGAGCGTCGGGTCCACGGGGGCGCTATCGAGCTTGGAGCGATGTTTTGGTCGCGGTTGGTGCCCCGCATTGACCAACGCCATGTGCATTCGGTTGGCCTGGGAGTGCAGGGCATCCTGGTCGAGCGCTTTTTCGAGGCAGCGCAGGGCCTGCTGTTTAGTGTCGGCGACGTGGGCCAACAGCACCCACACATCTGCCGATGGGTTGTCCTTCGCCAACGGCGCGAGCATCCGCCGTGCCTCGCGCCATTTGCCCGCATCGATGGCCGCCTGAATCGTCTCTAAGCGTTGATTTTCCATACAACTATTATGCCAAAAACAAGACACCGGACGTCAAGCGCCCGGTGTCAAGCAATTGTAAGGGTTTACTGCGTGGGCAATACTGTGAAAACCATCCCGGCGCTGCGTCCATTCACCTCGGGGAAGTAGAACTCCTCGCCGGTGGCGGGTATCACGTTATACGTACCGGGGATAGTCGCGCGCAGGCTGTAGATGTACTCATACGACCCGGCGGGCAGGTAGGTGCTGTACAGCCGCACCTTCTCGTCGCGGAACTCGATATTGCTGAACCACCACCAACCCCAGCCCTGGCTGAGTGGGTCCGTCGGGTTGAGTTCTGGCCGGGTGCCCACTTGCTGACTAATCGACAGATCAGGATCGATGGCTTCGGTACCTGCTGGGATTGGGTCTTCGATGACGACGTAGTGCAAGTCGCGCGGCGCGATGACCGTCAGCCGTACCTGAACGACCTCACCCACACGCGCCTCATCGATGTCGGTCACCTCGTCGCCGTTTTCCATCACGTACCGCCGTTGGATGCTGATGCCCTGGCTCAGTGGTTCGACCTCCTCGACCGGCAGATAGGCTTGCAAGTGCGCCGTGTAGTACAGCACGCCTGCGCCGTCCGTCCGCTCGAATACAAGACGATTCGCCTCATCGGTCAGCAGCATCGCCACATCGAGTGTGAGCGTTTGCGTCTCCAGCAAATCGATGCTGGCCGCTTCGACGCCCGCCGAAAGCGATGCCTCGTTGAGTGCGACACCATAAGTGTAGTCCGGCTGAAGTTCGCCACTACTTACCATCCAATCGGTGAGCGCCATTACCGTCCACGCCGTCTCCTGGGTGGTTTCCCAGGCGTCGGCGGTGCGCTGGCTCACGAGGTAGCGCACCACGTTCGGCAACAACTGGCTATCCGGCTGCGCCGCGATGAGCGCTTTCAGCGCTAATGCCGAGGAACGCGTGTCCGTCGTCCAGTTGAAGCGCCCCGGCGTATCCTCGGTCCACGAAGCACCGGTCGCGCTGAGGTCGGCTGCGTTGACGAGATCATTTGCAAGCGTGTCGATACGCGCGTCCTCTGGATTTATCGCATGAAGTGACAGCAGCAGAAAGGCCGTGCCATCGACGTTGAGCAGGTCGCGGCGCTGGTCATAAAGTGCGACCGTGCGGCCAATATCGGCGACGGCACTGCGCGCCAATGCGTACAACACGAACGCCTCACGATTGGCGAAGGCGCGTGGGTCGCCGTTGGGAACACCCAACTGACCAGTTTGCAGCGCCTCCTGCAAGTAGATTTGCGCCCGATTCAGCACCGCACCATCGACCGGATACCCCGCGTCACGGGCTTCGGCGAGGCCAAGCACGACATACGATGTAATCAGCGGATTGCTGTTATCCTGCACGAACCAGCCCCAACCACCATCGACCTTCTGGTCGGCAATGAGCCGCTGTAGCCCGACCCGTACCTGCGCATCGAGTTCCGCACGGAGTGCAGGCCGGTCGAGGCCCAGCGATTGGAGCGCGCGATAGGTCACGATGTTCGGCAGGAAGCGACTCACCGTTTGTTCGGTACACTGGTGCGGATAATTCCGTAGGTAGTCCAGGCCGTCAAGCGTCGTCGATGCCAGCGACGGGTCCAATTCGACGTTTAACGACCCCTGCGTGACATCGAATGCCGTGGGTAGGGAAATCGCCTCGGTACGGCTGCCACCCTCAGCGAGTAGCCCCGCCGTGCCGACTGCCTCCGGCACTTCGTAGCGATACACCGGGAGCACGTCACCCTGCGCGAGCGGCGGCGTGCTCGCATCTTCGAAGCCGCCCCCCGCCGCGAAAAACGTCAGATCGACCGACTCGGCATCGGTTACGCGTACCGGCCACTCGAAGCGAGCACGCCCACCGTCCGGCACAGTTTGCATCTGCTCAAGCTCACCCTGGAATTCCAGGCCCGTGCCCTCGACGAAGGCGCGCACGGCTTGTTCCTCGCCGGTGTTGTTGT
>CAYSVE010000498.1:0-4829 GCA_964434365.1 uncultured Anaerolineaceae bacterium
GCATGAGGCCGAGTTAAAGCTGAATCAGGCCGAGGCGAACCTGACCCGGCTCGATGATGTGATCGAGACCCTGGGTCAGCAATGCGAGGGATTGCAGCGCCAGGCCAAACACGCCCAGAAATACCGGCGCCTGTCCGAACAGCTGCGATCCATCGAGGCGCAAGCGCTCTATCTGCGCTTCGCCACCGCGACCGCACTGTTCCCGGCGGGGGCACCGGCGTACGCCGCCACGTGCATGAAGATTTCGGCCAACTCCTCCCGCAAGATGCCCGTGTTCAACGTCGCGCGGATGTGCAGCGCCAATTCGCGCTCGCGGCCCAGCGTGGCCAGCACACTCAGCGTGATGATGTGGCGCTCGCGGGTGGGCAACGTGTCGCGCGCCCACACGCTGCCCCACGGCACCTCGGCGATAAACCGCTGAAATTCCGCGTCGAAGTCCGTGGTGTTCTCCACCGCGCGGTCGACGTAATCGCCGCCCATCACCTCGCGGCGTTTCATCATCCCGCGCTCGTACCGTTCATCGGCCATAGCCTATTTCCTCCAGGTATGTTTTGATGTGTGCCGCCAGGTCGTCGGGTTGTTCGACGCACGGTGTGTGCCCCGCGCCGTCGATTAGCTCGAAGCGGGCATTCGGCAGGCCGTTTGCAAGGCCGCGCACGAGATCCGGCGGCGTGGCGGTGTCTTCTGCCCCACACAGCACCAGCGTCCGCACGCTTATTTCGTCCAGGCACGGGGTGAGGTCGCAATCGCGGAGGGTGCCGCAGGTCGCGATGTAGCCGTCGGTGTCCATCCGCGCGAGCATGTGATAGAAGCCGCGCTTGTGTGCGGGGAACTCATCGGCATAGCCCGGCGCGAACCAGCGCTCAAGGATAGTCTTGCCCATTTTGGCCATGCCCTGCTCCTTGATCGCCGCGATGCGCGCCTCCCAGAAATCCGTATTGCCGATCTTCGGGGCGGTGCCGCACAGCACCAGGCCCTTCACCCGGTTGGGGTAGTCTAGCGCAAACTGCATGGCAACCATACCACCGACCGACGTACCGACCACCACCGCCTCATCGATGTTGAGGCCATCGAGCAGTGCGCGCAGGTCGTCGGCGTGGTAGGCGAGGTTATAGGGGCCGGGCGGGGCATCGCTGAGGCCGTGGCCGCGTTTGTCGTGTCGAACGATGCGGCAACGCGCGCTGAAGTGGGGCACCACCTCGTCCCAGATGCGCAAGTCGGTCCCCAGTCCGTTGACAAATACGAGCGCGGGGCCGGGTGCGCCCTCCCAGGTGTGGTGCAAATTGATGCCGTTCGCGTGGGCAAAATGCATGGTGGTTCCTCATAAATTTATTTGAGGTGCTCATTATGATGCGGCGGGGCGGTTTGTTCAACCAGTTAGGGCCGTTAGTAGCCTTCTAAGGTCGCTTCGATGCGAATCTTATATCCAACCGATACGCTATAGGTGAATGACCGGAAAGACAAAGGAGATTTCATGTTAGCCGGAATGGCTGGTTTACTTTGGTTGGTACTTATTTCAACAATCGTAGCCTTCGCCGCTGCGCCGACGGTACGCGCGATGGGCTTTAACTACGGCTTTTTGGGCCGTGTCGGCGATATGATGGCGGTACTCATGGGTGGTGTGGCGATGAGCATGCTGCTGTCGCTTGCCTTTATGATGGTTGGCATCACCTTCGGTAACCCGCTGTGGGCTATCGCGATCGGTTTTGCTGGTGCAAGCCTTGTTGTCGCGCTGATGACGATTTTCGCGGACCCCGAAATTACCGATACCAAGGTCTCGCTGGAGTAGCTGCGTAGCACCCACAATTGAGTCGTGTCCTTCGGGCATTGGGACGTTCCCAGTGCCCGTTTGCGTTTTCTGCATTGCTACGAGGACTCAAATGAGGACACCCCCACGGACTGCGGCGCGATAACCTACATGTATAGAAGCAATTGAGGGAGCCACCGTTTGATGAAGCCGCGTGTGTTAATTGTCGAAGATGTGCATGGTGCCCTGTACGAACGCGCAATCGCGAAACGATCCGATGCCATTTACCGGGCCGAGACCCTAACCGATGCCTTCACCCTATTGGAAACTGAAGCGATCAACCTCGTATTTTGCGATCTCGAACTGCCAGATGGTACCTCACTCGGGTTCGTGCGAACATGCTACTATCGAGGGGTGCCTGTCGTTGCGCTATCCGCCGACGACGGGTACCAACACCCCTGCGAGGAAATCGGCGTGTTCGGCTTCTTCGTGAAGCCAGTTTCCATCAAAACATTGGTTTGCCTGGTGGACGACTACGTCGCACTCCGGGGCACTTGTGGAACATCGGCATCAGGCTAGCCACTGCTTAATCGCCTCGGCGACCCGGTCGGGTTGCTCCAGGTGGGCCATGTGCCCCGTCTCAAGTTGAACCAGGGCCGCAATCGGCAGTAGGTCGGCAAGTTCCAGGCTGCGCTGTTGGGTTTTGTGGCTGTCGCGCAGCCCGCTGATGACCAGCGTCGGCACGGCAATCGTCGGGGCGCGGTCGCGCAGGTCGTAGCGGTCGCAGGCGAGGTAGTCATCGCGCAGCACGCCCGGCGGCAATGCCCCCAGCGCCTTTTCGGCGGCGGCCCGGCGCGTGTCGTCGTCGCCGTACAACCGACGCGCCATCCACCCGATTGCCGCGTCGGTGTCGGTTCTCAGCAGGTCCATAAATTCCTCCGACACATCCAACATCGCGCCACTGTTGAGGATCACCAAATTGTCGACGCGCGCCGCGTGGTCCGCAGCGACGCTGAGCGCGATAGCCCCGCCCATGCTGTGCCCGATCAAACTGGCCGCACCGATGTCGAGGGCATCCATCAACGCCACGATGTCAGCAGCATAATCGTCGATTGTATCGCGGCCCGGTGCCGGGCTGCGCCCGTGGCCGGGTAAGTCGATGCTGAGCACGCGCGTGTCGTCGTGGCGGCGTAGCGCGGGCGGCCATTGCAGCCGATTACCGCCTGCCCCATGGATCAGCAGCGCGATGCTTGCGGCGGTGGGATTGGCCTCGGTGACGTCGATGGGCGCGCGGGTCGTCTCGATAAGCGGCATCAGTCTAGTCCCGATTCTCTGGCGGATTTGATTTCACGGATGAGATTATGTGCCGCGCCCACCGATGACGCCATCAAAATCTGCGATGCAAGCGGCGGTGGAAATAGGATTCTCGCCAGGTTGACGTTGCTTTCCGTCAGGCGGGTTTTCGGCACGATAACAGCCACACCCCGGTTGGGCGGGTCGTTTTTGAGCGCCCGCCGCCAGTGCGTGCTAGAGCCGGTAGGCGGAAGCTGCGAGTCGCGGTCGGCATAGTGGATGATAAGGTCGATGGTCGTCGGCGATTTGGCTCGCATCATGTTGTTGTCTTCTTCGATTGCCTGGCTGTATTCCTCCCAGGTGTAGGTGCCGATATAACACTTATAGATGACATTCGGGAGGGTGGTATCCCATTCGACGGTAATTGGCATGTAGTCGATACTCAGGGGCGATATAGCGCACTGGTTGGGGTGGGGTTGGCCTTGGCGATGTCGATGGGCATGCAAGCCGTTTCGATAAGTGGCATCAGTCTATGCCCGATTCTCTGGCAGCCTTAATTTCACGCAGCAGCACGTAGGTTTCGTCGAGGGTATTGGCACTCATAAACCGGCCCGATAGGGGTGGAGCTATGAACCGCCTGGCGAGGTCGATGTGGGTGCGAATGATCCGGTTTGCCGGGACCATCACGATGACGCCGCGATTCGGTGGGTCGTGTTGTAGGGCGAGGCGCCAATTTGCAAGCGACCCAAGCGGTGGTACCTGCGCGTCTCGATCGACGTAGTGGATAATGAGGTCGACGATGTGCGGGGCTACCTCCAGCGTCATCGCATAGTCTTTGTTGATGTACTCACGTGCTTGTTCCCAGGTGTATGCTCCCTCATAGCGTTTGTAGAGGACATAGGGCAGGTGCTCATCCCATTCGATTGAGATCGACATCAGTATTAAATTAAGCTCCTGAAAAATCGCATTCACAGTATATACGATTTACCAGGCTTAATTATCGAACCTTAATAGTCTCAAGGTATGTTAACGCTCACATGCCGCTGTGGCGCTCTCACCATTGACGGCGCGTGAAGGCTGATGCACTATGTCCGGCATCTCTTATGCTCAGCAAAAGGTTGATTTTCAATGGCAGAGATTCAGAACGATCCGAAAACACCCAGGCAATATGCGCGCCTGTTCTTCACAGGGTTCGCCATGGGGTCCGCCGATATTGTGCCGGGTGTCAGCGGGGGCACGATGGCGTTCATCCTCGGCGTGTACGAGGACCTCATCAACGCGATAAAGTCCTTCAATATCGACCTCGTGCGGACCGTACTGGCGCGCAAGTTTGCCGAACTCTTCGAGATGGTGCCGTGGCGCTTTTTGATTGCGCTGGGGTCCGGCATCGCCGTGGCCATCCTCACACTGGTACGGCTCCTAGAACCCGTGCTCGAAAACCCCGAGCAACGGGTGTTCTTGTTTGCGTTCTTCTTCGGCCTCATCCTGGCCAGTATCATCGCGGTGGGTGGCCATGTGCGCTGGGCCGTGGGCACAGGCATCTCGGTGATGGTGGGGGCGGTGTTCGCGTTTTGGGTGGTGGGGTTGGTGCCCGTCAACGCGCCCAACACGCCGCAGATTCTGTTCCTCAGTGGGATGATCGCCATCACTGCCATGATCTTGCCGGGTATCAGCGGGTCGTTTATGCTGCTCATCCTGGGCCAGTACGACTTCGTGATTAGCGCCATCGGCGACTTCAACATCGTCGCCATCGCCTCGTTGGGGGTGGGCTGGGTGGTGGGTATCGGTT
>CAYSVE010000499.1:0-4819 GCA_964434365.1 uncultured Anaerolineaceae bacterium
AACCGGTCGTCGCCTGCTTGAACGCGCCCCACTCCCAGGTTTGCAGCACATGGGCATACGGCAGGGTGCACAGCGTGCTGTTCCAGCGGGCGGGGTCGGTTATATGCTCGGCTGTGAGCATTTAGTCGTCAATTTCCCAGTCGCGCGGGTACTTGAAGTTGTCTGGGCCAAAGAATTTGAGACTAATGTGCCGGTCGTCGGCGTATTCCCAGCTAATGCGGGTTGGTGGGTTCAGAAAATTGCGATAGGCCCAGGACATCTGGTGGGCAGCACGCCCTGCCGAGACTCTGCCAGTCAATGTGCCGAGGCCGGGGCACGCCACAACCTCGATTTTGCGCTCGTTTGTTTTGTTGTGATTGTGAACTGCGAGTAGCATGGCCCACATCGCGTTGTAGACGTTACGCGTCTGCGAGATGTCCTCGGGTACCTGCATCGTGGGCGTGTGGGCGATGTAAGGATGCTTTGGGTTATCCGTCTCGACGATCATCGAGGTGCCGACGGGTTGCTCACCACGCCACTCGTCGATGATGCGCTTTTGCACGTGTAGCATCAACCCCACGTCGAAGAAACGCGTAATCGCCGCATCTACACCGCCGTCCATCAAACCAAAGGAGTTGGCCGCGCTCACCATGCAGTCGAAGGCGGGCAACTTCTCGAAGTAGGTGTTTTGCACCTCGACGTTGGGCAGGCCCGCAAATGCACTCTCGAACGCTTTGCATAATTCCGGGTTGGGGTCTACGAGAATGAGTTTCTTCATGTGGCGCACCTCATCGCATTTGGGCGGCGGCCCAATAGGCCCCGTACACCAATGGGTTGTAGATTTTATCCCAGGCCCCGGCGCTGCGGACGACCGAACCACCCCACCCGCGCTTGAAGCCGTACACACCCCACAGGCCGTCGCTCCGCTGTTGGAACCCGGCTTCGAGGACATCTTCGTCTTCGTCGGGCACACCCCACATGTCGTATTGGCTGCACCCGCAGTCTTTCGCCCAGCGGATAGCCTCCCACTGCACGCCGTAACTCGCCATGAGGTTGCGCTTGTCGTTCGATGATGCGCCGTACAGGTACCATGCCGTCTGCCCCTGTTTGAACACCATGATCCCCGCGAGCGGTGTGCCTTCGTGCTCCGCGAGGATGAGGGCTGCGTCGCCGGTTTGCACGAAAATCTCGTAAGCCATCATATAGTAGTCGGGGTCGTGCACGCCGAACTCGTTGCGCTGGCCGGTCGTTTGCATCAGGTGGTTGAAAACCGCGACATCTTCGGCACCTTTTGCATGACGATAGGCAGCCCCTTTACGGCCACTCACCCGAACCTTGCGTCGTGTCGATTGGCTCATCTCGGCGAGGATGGTATTTTCGTCCTCGCTGATGTCGATGAGGATCGTGCGCGGTGGCTGCACCGTCTGTGGGCTTTCTCGAAAGCCCCACCGCTCGATGTCGGGCAGGCCGCGCTCGAAAATGCCCGGTTCCCATTTCAAGAAGGCGGCCCCGGCTGCGCGCACGCGCGCATCGATGGCATCCCAGAGGGCGGTAAGGTGTTCATCGGAGGATGCGTAAGGCCCCATCGGCAGGTAGGCCATATTGCCCACCCCGAAAGGTAAAGGACGAAGCAGAACCTGTGCGCCCGCAACGAGCGCATCGCCCTCTTCCAGTGCAATGCGGAGGACATCCCACCCGAACGCGTGCTTGAGGTCTCCCCAGGCAGCCCGCTGCAAAACATGGGCGCGAGGTTGGTGCTGAACGAACTTATCCCAGTCGGTAGGGGAGGGATCAATTTCTTGTGCCATGAACCCGTGTGTAACCGTGTAATGAGTGGGTTAGTTGTACGGCATCGTCGGTTCAAAAGCAAGGGCTGGCAAAGACCGGGTCGATTCGGCTGCACAAAGACAGAAGAAATTGGCAAATTAACGAAAGTTATCGTTATAATAAAACTCAGATAAAAAGCTCACACGCTTGTAAAGTTCCCACTTTTTTTCGCTAGAGAGGATTTCTCAAGTATGTCCCAAAAACGGTTGCTCATTGGCTGCGTGACGATTCTCGCGGCACTGGCGTTGGCGATCCCCTTTATGGGGGCGCAAGATGACAACGTCGATGTGTATGGGCGCACACTCCCCACAGACGCCGCCCCATACGACATGCAAGTGATGCAAAACCTGTGTAACTCCTCGCGTACCGAAACATCGCTTTCGTCCGCGGTGAGTGTGTACACCCGCATCTGCGATATGAACGCCTTCGACAAGTTCTCCGACTCGCTGGTCGTGCTTAACAACAACCTGGAGATCATCCCGGCTGCTGCTGAGTCGTGGTCGGTATCCGAAGATGGCCTGACGTGGACGTTCAACATCCGCGAGGGGCAGGTGTGGAACGACGGCACGCCGCTGACCGCGAACGACTGGGTCGCGACCTGGCGTTACATGGCCGACCCCGAGCATGCTTACGACTTCGTTTGGCTGTGGCTGGGCATCATCGAGGGCTGGGATGAGGCTGTTGCTGGTGAAATCTCGGTCGAAGAGATTGGCCTGACGGCGGTCGATGACCTCACGCTGGAAGTCCGCACGCAGACGCCGTTCCCGCCGCTGCCAGCGACCTTTTACTTCTGGCCGCCACTGCAAGCCGATGCACTGGCCGAGTTCGGCCCCGATTACCTGCTAAACCCCGAAACCGCTGTTTCCGCCGGGCCGTTCATGCTCAAGGAATTTGTGGCTGGCGAGCGTGTGGTGATCGAAGCGAACCCGGATTACGCCGGGGTGCGCCCCCCCTGGCTCCGCGAAATTCGCGGCATCTATGGCGACCAGCTCAATGGGAGTTTCCTCGCCTTCCAGGATCACCAGATCGACCGCGTGAACTACATTTTCCTTAGCCCGGCAGACTTCGAGGTAATCGAGAGCACGCCGGAACTGCTGGAAAACTATCGCCCCAGCGGGGGCGACTTCCGTACGGACTACCTGTTGTTCGACACCTTTAGCGCGCCGTTCGATGATGTGAATGTCCGCCTCGCCTTTGCCAAGGCCGTGGACCGCGAGAGCATCGTGGAGAATGTGGTCGGCCCGCGTGCGGGTATCCCGGCGTACTCCTTCCTGGCACCGGGCTTCCCGGCGAGTAACAGCGAAGGCCTGCGTGACATTCAGGAATATGACTGCGAAGCCGCCCAGGGCTTGCTGGAAACCGCTGGCTTCCCCGGTGGCGACGGCTTCCCGTCGGTTGAACTCGCGCTGCGTGGTGAGCCAGAGTTCATCGCGAACTGGTACACGGCTTCTGCTGCGTCCATCAGCCAGTGCCTTGGCGTGGACATCACCGTCAACAACCTGGAATTCCAGGACTACATGAACCGCCTGCTGGAACGCCCGACGACGCTTGCCTTTGGCGGTGTCTCCTATGGCATGGACTACCTCGACCCAGCCAACATGCTCGGTGTGTGGGTATCCACGGGCCGCCACTCTTGGCGTAATGCCCAATACGACGAACTCGTCGCCACGGGTAACTCCTTCCTCGGTGACCCGGCAGAACGCACCGCGATTTACCAGGAAGCTGAGCGCATTTTGGTCGAGGATGTGGGTGGTGTGTTCCTGTTCCACCGCATTCAAGGTGACCTGTGGCAGCCATACGTCGGCGCGACGGGTAACTGCTTCGAGCCAGATCGCAGCGGCGTGTCGACCTTCCACTGGGGTAACGACAACTGCTGGGGTGACTTCTACATCACCGAAGCGGTCATGAACTACGATACGTTCCGCACCCAATAGGGGCGGGCTGTTTTAACTGCATAGTCACAGGTTGAGGGTGTGTGGTTGGCACCCTCAACTTGCATCTACACCCATGTTGTTGTGTGATGAAAGGCTGTACCAGCTATGACCGGATACATCATTCGGCGGCTGATGTCTCTCTTTTTTGTGTTGTTGGCGGTTTCCGCGATTGTCTTCGTGCTGATGAACCTTGTGCCCGGTGGGCCATTCACGCTTGCAGACCGCGGTTACTCCGGCGCAGCACTGGAAAATCTCGAACGCAAGTACGGCCTCGATAAGCCGATTTCTGTGCGGTACTGGAACTACCTCACCAGCGCGCTTCGCTTCGATTTCGGTAACTCCTACGCGGTAGCTGGCAACCCGCCCGTAACCGAACTCATTGGGCGTGTTTGGCCGGTGACGTTTCACCTGGGCCTGTACACGATTCTCCTCTCATTTGGGCTTGGCTTAACCTTCGGCACAATCGCCGCGTACTACCGCAATAGTTGGATCGACAATACGGTCACGTTTGTAGCAACGTTGGGCATTGCGGTGCCAAACTTTATTTTTGCGACGTGGTTTTTGCTCATTTTTGGTTATCAAATTGGCTGGGGTGCCGAGAGCAAGTGGATTATCGGCCCCATTACACCAGATGGACCAGCGTTGCTTTCGGCGGATTATATTTTGCCTGTGGTGACCTATGCGCTCGCCCCCCTGGCGTTGGTCGCGCGTTACACCCGTGCCAGCGTTGCCGATGCGCTCGGCGCGGACTACGTCCGTACCGCCAAGGCAAAAGGTTTGGGCGAACGCCGCATCATGGGGTGGCACGTTTATCGAAACGCACTTATCCCAATGATCACGGTGTTGCTGCCGCAAATCCCGAACTTATTGACCGGCTCGCTGTTTATCGAAGTCGTGTACGGGGTGCCGGGGCTGGGTAAATTCTTTGTGACGAGCATCTTCAACCGAGACTACCCGATGATTATGGGCCTCGTGCTGCTGATCGCGTTTTTGTGGAGTATCACGTATCTCATCACAGATATTTTGTACACGTGGATCGACCCACGCGTGAGCTTCGGCGCAGGCGGGTGGGCTTAGCG
>CAYSVE010000500.1:0-1638 GCA_964434365.1 uncultured Anaerolineaceae bacterium
CGTACACGAATGGAGAGCCCCCCAAGGCAGAAAGCTGGGAATACCTCGTGGTTTTTATTTCCGACACCGACTTTACCGAAGACCACGACATGGACAAGCACCTCGACGCCGACAAGTTCACCGAGCAACTGAACAAATACGGCAGCGCCGGGTGGGAGCTTGTGAACTTCACGTGGGAAGGCAACGCCGGCGCGAAGGCGGCCTTCAAGCGCAAGAAGCAGTAGCGTTTGGCAGTCCATACCGTCGCATTTGCCGCCGCCGAAGTCACCCTCGGCCATGCGCAGCTACCGGGCAGCGGCCCCGTCCACACGGTGAAGCTACCTGCCTATGCCCTCGCGACGATGGCGGTGAGCAACGCAGAATACGCGCTGTTCATCGCCGCAGGCGGCTACGACGACCCGCAATGGTGGCTGCAAGCCGGGTGGCGTTGGCGCAACACGCGCGCGGTAAATGCACCCGGCTTCTGGGCAGGCCGCGCCTTCAACGCGCCCGCGCAGCCGGTCGTGGGGGTGTGCTGGTACGAAGCGGTCGCCTTCGCGACCTGGTTCGCCCGCCATACGAACACGCCCTGGCGCTTGCCCACCGAAGCCGAATGGGAAGCCGCCGCCCGCGCCGACGGCGATGACATCCCCGCCAACGTAAACACGGCGGAGCGCGGCCTGGGCCGCACAATCGGCGTAGGTGAGGGCGTGGCTACACCCCGTGGCCTGTGGAACCTCCACGGCAACGTGTTCGAGTGGTGTAGCACGCGCTGGGGCCACAACTGGCAATCGCACGATTACCCCTACCCCTACGACCCCAACGATGGCCGCGAAGACCTCGGCGGTACCCACGCCCGCCACATGCGCGGGGGCAGTTGGTTCGGGCCACGTGCCGAGGCCCACCCCGCCGCCCGCAGCCGATATTTACCCGGCTCACGAGGGAGCAATATCGGCTTTCGGCTGGCGTATTCGCAATAAATTGCACAATCGCCGGGTCGAACCGCTTGCACCTTGCAGGCCTGACCCAACTTACCTATAATCTTACCGAACGTTTCAGCCTCGCAGAAACCCACCTTTCGTACAATTTTCCCAGAAACGCACAATCAATCATCGGTTTTTTGTGTGTTATGGACAATAGTATGGGCAGTATTGTCCACATAAGTAGCCGTTTTTTGGGTGATTACAGCACATTACCACCCCATATGCGCGTCGGACGTGGGGGCAATTTGGCAGTTTTGTCGTATTCTCACAAAAAACCACGCCAAAAGTTATCGCATGTTCATCTGAACGGAATGCTCAGCCAACCCTAAACTACGGCCTGTCTTGAGGAATTACGCTCTGCGAGTAAAAGGGGAAAAAGATGAGCATGAGCAGCAAAACTTGGCGTCGGTTGATCGCCATCGCCATCGGTTCTTTCGTGATGGTGTTCTTCAGTGCCTACGCTTTCGGCCAGGATGACGCACCCGCCGAAGAAGAGGCAGCCGTCGAAGTTGTGGAAGAGGCCGCAGTAGAAGAAGCGGGTCCGACCATCGAAGAAGTTGCCTATCGTATCGACTATGTTTGGATCTTGGTCGCGGGCTTCCTGGTGTTCTTCATGCAGGCGGGCTTCGCCATGCTTGAGGCCGGCATGGTGCGCGCGAAGTCGGTCGCGGTGATC
>CAYSVE010000500.1:1648-4784 GCA_964434365.1 uncultured Anaerolineaceae bacterium
CGCGATGCTTGAGGCCGGGTTCATCCGCCAATCGGGTGTCGTGAACTCTCTGATTGAGAACTTCGTAGACGCCGGTTTGACGGGTGTGCTCTTCTGGGCTGTGGGTTACACCATCGCCTACGGCACGAGTGTCGGCGGCCTGTTCGGTGGCGGCGACTACCTGTTCTTCAGCGGCTTTAGCGGCTCCGGCGATACCTTCGCCATGGACGGCGACCTGTACCTCGGCTTCTTCTTCCAGTTTGCGTTTGCGGCTGCGGCCAGCACCATCGCCACTGGTGGTATGGCCGAGCGCACCGACTTCGTCGGCAAGATCATCTACAGCGCCATCGTCGGTGCCATCATCTACCCGGTAGTTGTACACTGGATTTGGGGTGCGGGTGGCTGGCTGTTCGAGCTGGGCTTCAACGACTTCGCCGGTTCCACGGTTGTACACATGACGGGTGGTATCCTCGCCCTGGTCGGCGCGATCTTCCTTGGGCCACGTCCGGGCATCGAAAAAGGCGCCCCAGCGCATAACCTTGCCCTCGCGACTATCGGTACCGCCATCCTGTGGTTCGGCTGGTACGGCTTCAACGTGGGGTCCACGCTCAACGCCCAAGACCCGGCACTGATGGGCCTCGTGGCCGTGAACACCACCATCGCTGCGGCAGCGGGTACCGTCGCCACCATGATGTACGTTTACGCGACTAAAGGCGGCAAGTGGGACCTCGGGATGTCCCTGAATGGCTCGCTGGCGGGCCTCGTGGGTATCACGGCTAGCTGCGCCTTCGTGGCACCGTGGGCGGCTCTGCTTATCGGTATCACCTCCGGTATCGTGGTCATCCTCTCCATCAGCGCGGTACAGGCTTCCGGCATCGACGACGCAGTGGGCGCCTTCGCGGTACACGGTGCTTGCGGTGCGCTGGGTACGCTCAGCATCGGCTTCTTCGGCCTCGCCGAACTCACCTGGAGCGGCCAGGCTGGCCTGTTCATGGGCGGTGGCTTCGACCTGATGATCCTTCAGATCACCGGTGTGGCTGCGGTAACTGTATGGGTGACCGTCACCTCGGTCGTGATGTTCGGCGCGCTGAAGGTTGTGGGCCTGCTCCGCATCCCCGAAGAGAAGTTCGCCATGGGCATCGACGCTTACGAGCACGGCGCGTCCGTGTGGCCGGATGTCCTCGACATCGACGGCGAGAAGGGTACCGCCGCGGCGGCTGGCGACTAAACGCCAAGCGTCTTCTTCATGTAGTGTGTGTCTCTCCTGTTGAAGGAACGGGGCGCGGGAAACCGTGCCCCGTTTCTGATTCTACGGCCTCCAGAATGTGGGGTTCCTGCGTATGTATTTGACGCGTCACGTATTTTGTGTTAGTTTAATGACACAACACTGATTGATGTATCATCTAAATTGCAGAACAGTACAGGAGCTATCATGACAGTCAAAATTCACGCAATAGAAACCGGTAAAGTGCAGGTGCGGCCCTCGCAACCCATCGGCCAAGGGCGCGATAGTATGCGCTACCTCAACGTGTTGCTAGACACCCAATGGACCGAGTGGTTACCCATCTACTGCTGGCTCATCGAACACCCGACCGGCCTGTATATGATCGATACCGGCGAAACCGCGAAGACGGCCAACCCTGGCCACTTCCCAGCGTGGCAGCCGTTCTACCACAATGTGAAGTTCGATGTAAAACCACACCACGAAGTGGGTGCACAAATCGAGGCGTTGGGCTACGCGGTGAATGACATTCGTACGGTCGTGCTCACCCACATGCACACCGACCACGCCGGGGCGCTCTACACCTTCCCCAACGCAGAATACATCGTGTCTGCGGCGGAATTTGCCGCCACGCGTGGCCTCCGTGGAAAGCTCGTCGGTTATCTGACGCATCACTGGCCAGATTGGTTCGCGCCCATGCTCATCGGCTTCGAGGGCGGTTCGCTCGGCGCGTTCGATGCACGCTACGACCTCGCCAACGGCATTACGTTGTTGCCCACGCCGGGGCACGCTGCCGGGCACCTCTCGGTACTCGTAGAAACCGATTCGCGTCCGGTGTTCATCGCCGGGGATGTGTCGTACACCGAGGCGCAATTGCACACGCAGCAAATCGATGGCGTAACGCCGGATGCCGCCCAAGGTCGCGATACCATGCGCCGCACCCTCGAAACTGTGACGGCACGCGATGCGATTTACCTGCCCAGCCACGACCCGGAGAGCGCAACGCGTTTGGCAGCGGCACTGCCCACCCTGGCGTAGATGCAAAAAAATTTGGCATAATAGATGACATGTCACGAAAATGCGGAGTGTTCATCGATGGATGCCAATGAGGAAATTCGCTACTTGATGCTCGCCATCCAACGGGAGGGGAACCGTCAGTTCGCCGAGGTGCTGCGCCCGCTAGACCTGACCCCTTCCCAGGCGGAAGTCATCCGCACCCTCAGCGAAATCCAACCGGTGACGTTGCTCGGCCTGGGCGAACACCTCGTCTGCGAGACGGGCAGCCCCAGTCGCCTCGTCAACCGCATGGTGCAAAACGGCTTCGTGCAGAAGCAAACGTCGGCAGCCGACGGGCGCGCGGTCGTGCTATCGCTCACACCGAAGGGCGAGCAGGCCCTCGCCCAACTCGATGGCATCGAGGCGGCGATGCACGCGCAAATCGGCAAGGTGGTGGCTGCGTCGGGCGTCACACGCGAGGCATTGTTGGGGTTGCTGTGGCAGTTCGCCGAAGGAACCGACGCGGGCAACGCCCTCCAACGCCGGAAGGAAGCCGGGCAAAGTTAAGCCATCCACCGCACGCAGGTCGTGCCGGGGTGCCGAATGGTCCGCTTTGCTACCTTTGAGGCCGATTTTGTGCAGGCGACATCGTGCCGCGAAAATGGGTACCCCAAGCGGCACGATGTCAACCACAGATTTGACGGTCGAAGCCAGTAAAATGCAGAGCAATGCGCACCGGCTGCGGATGTAAATATTATGCCGGGGCGGTGATGGACTCAACACCACCGAGGTACGGGCGCAGCACCTCCGGTATTTCGATGGAGCCGTCGGCGCGCTGGTAGTTCTCCATGATGGCGATCATCACGCGCCCGCTGGGCATCCCGCTGCGGTTGAGCGTGTGCACATACTGGTTCTTCTTGCTGCCCTCCGGGCGATAGC
>CAYSVE010000501.1:0-4782 GCA_964434365.1 uncultured Anaerolineaceae bacterium
GGGCCATCCCACGGAGAAGCAAGAATGTGCCCAGCAACGCACCCGAAATCGCAATCAGCGAGCCGATGATCGTCGCCGTATTTTGCGGATTACGCAGGAACGCGTTGATTTCCTCTCTGCTGAAAATGGTCATCAGCAGTTCGATAATGAACGATTCGATGGCGAACATCAGGCCGTCACCCCTTTCAACTTCCCTTCGAGCTTGGCAACGGCTGGCTCCGGCAACACCTCGTGGATGTCCTGCTGGCGGTTTTCGGCGATAAGCGGCAGTTGCAGTTCATCGCTGTACGCGCGGTAGACATCCCACAATTGTTGATTGTGTGCGTCGGCCTCGGCAATACGGATGCCCTCAGCGGTGAGCACCCAAGTATCACCCTTCAGCGCGAGGTAGCCCCGGCGCTGAAGCTGCTGCAAACCCAACACAGCGCTCGCGTCGCCGACACCCATGATGAACGCATTCGGCACCGGGTGGTTAGCCCCACCATGAGCCTGTGCATAGCGATACAAATCGCGCAGTGTGACCTGCGCCGCAAAGCGGCGACGGTCGCCCCGCGCGCGGAGTAGCGCCCACACCAGGCCACGACCGGGTGCAAATGCGATGGAAACCGTGACGATGGCGAAGGCTACCACGATAATCATCGGGCCGGTGGGCACATTGGCATCCACCGCGCTGAGAATAGCCCCCGTCCCCCCCGCAAACGCACCAAACAACGCCGAAAGTATCACCATCTGGTCGAGTTTTTGTGTCCATTGCCGTGCGGCGATCCCCGGCGCGATGAGCATACCCACCATCAAAATAACCCCGGCAAGCTGCAAGCCGAGCACGATTGCGACGACGATCAACGTGGAGAGTAACGCGTTGATGAGGCCCACGCGGAAGCCATTCGCCCCGGCAAACCCTGGATCAAAGGCCACCAGTTTTAACTCCTTCCAGAACAGCGCCACGACGATGAACGCCACTGCGCCGACGCCAAAAATCAGGCGGACATCGGACTCGACCATGGCAGCGGCCTGCCCGAAAATGAAGGTATCCAACCCAGCCTGGCTGGCATCAGGGCGAGATTGAATATAGGCGAGCAGTGCTATGCCCGCAGCGAACCACGCGGCCAACACAATCCCCATCGCGGTATCCTGCTTGATGCGTGTGGTGTGCAAGAGGCTGCGAATAAACTGTACACCCAACCAGCTCGCGATACCTGCGCCGATGAGCAGCGCACCGAGTTCGCGCCCGGCGACCAGAAAAGCGACCGCCACACCCGGCAGAGCCGCGTGTGACAGGGCATCGCCCATCAGGCTTTCGTGGCGCAGCACGGCGAAACAGCCTAGCACCCCACTGACCACGCCCAAAATCGACCCACCCAGGGCCACAGTACGCACGGTATACGTGTATTGAACATCCAGCACGAGTTGGCTAAAGGGCACAAATAGCACACTCAGTAGCGCTATTGTGCCGATGACCACCCACACGCGCCGATCTTCTGCGGAACGGTGCCTCATGGCCTAGTCTCCCGTCGCTGCCAGGGTTTGACCACCATGCAAATAGGCGACGCGCCCGCCATACGTTTTACGGAGGTTTTCCTGCGTGAAGACATCCGCAGTTGGGCCAGATGCGATCACCTCGACGTTGAGCAACGTCACCCAGTCGAAGTAATCTTCCACCGTCTGCAAATCGTGGTGAACAACCAGCACGGTTTTGTCGCGCTCGCGGAGTTCGCGCAAAATGTTGACGATCGCCCGTTCGGTGACGGCGTCCACGGCGGCGAACGGCTCATCCATGAAGTAGATTTGCGCATCCTGTACCAATGCACGCGCAAGGAACGTCCGCTGCTGCTGCCCGCCCGATAGCTGGCTGATCTGCCGCTCGGCAAAATCGGCCATGCCGACCTGGTCCAGGGCATGCAGTGCGCGGTCACGCTCTTTGCGGCCCGGCCTGCGGAACCAGCCGAGTTTGCCGTACAGCCCCATCGTCACCACATCGATCACCGAGGTGGGGAAGTCCCAATCGACGCTGCCGCGTTGGGGTACATAGCCGACTAACGAGCGCGCCTGCTCGTAGGGCTTACCATAGAAGCGAGCCGTCCCTGCCGCGCGGTGAATGAGGTTCAACACGGCTTTGATGAGCGTGCTCTTACCCGCGCCGTTAGGGCCGACGATGGCCATGAGCACACCCTCAGGCACATTCAGGTCCACATCCCAGATGGCGGGCTTACTGTTGTACGCCACCGTGAGGTCATCTACGGCCAGTGCGTATTGCGATTGTGTCTTTTTGTGTCCATCGATACCGGACATCGGGGTCTCCTTTCGAGTTCGGAAAACCGTGCCGGCGTACCGACACGGTTGTTACATCTTCAATCGCATTGGGTGCGGGTTACGCGCCGCAATCCGGGTTAAGCAGGTCCTCCGGCGGAACTGGTTGCAACCCGTCCGGCCATGCGGGGATTTCAATTTCTACCCCAGCACACTGGTACGACTGCAAAATGGTGAAGACATTCTCGGCGAGCATGCCCACGTAGGTACCACCGAAGCTGCCCGGTTCGGCCATCGCATCGGAGTACAACTCGCGAACGCCAACCCGCAACGACCCGTCAGCGTCTTCGACCGCTTCCACCACCGCCTCGACCGTGTCTGGCGGCAGGCTGCTTTCAACATAGATGACGGGAACCTCGTTCTGAATTACGAAATCCACAACTTCCTGAATGTCACCCACACCCGCCTCATCTTCGGTGCTGATGCCCTGCACCGAAAACACGCGCCACCCAAACGCCGCCCCAAAGTACTGGAATGCATCGTGCGACGTCACCAGAAAACGCTGTGTCGTCGGCAGGGTGCGCATCCCGTTGTCTGCCCATTCGAAGACTGTCTGCAACTGGTCGGCGTAGGCTTCGGCGTTTGCCGTGTAGATATCCGCGTGGGCCGGGTCGAGCGCACTCATTTCCTGGGCCAATGTGAGAGTCGCCAGCTCCCAGTTGCGTGGGTCGAACCAGAAGTGCGGATCATCGACATTCGTCAGCTCATCGGAAAGGTCGAAGCCACCGACGATGAACCCGGCGTCCTTCACCGGTTGGCCGAGCGCAAATGTGGTTACCCCTTGCTCACCCAGCGCTTCGAATACCGTGTCGAACTGCCCTTCGAGGTTCAGCCCACTGTAAATGACCATATCGGCCTCGTTCATCGCCGCGATGTCCGCCTCGGTGGGTTGGTACAGGTGCGGGTCGACACCCGCGCCCATCAACGCGGTGACGTTGACACCCTCGGCGCCCTGCGTCAAGATATTGGCGATGTCAGCAGCCTGTGTGGTCGTCGCCACGATGTTCAGGCCGTTGTCCTGTGCAAACACACCAGTTACCCGTAGAACCAGTGCTAGCGGTACCAGCAGTACCACGATTATTGTGTGCTTCATTTTTGTCTTGCTCCTTGTTGCTAGCAGCACCCTGCGATGCTGAAAAGGCTTCATGAACACTATTTTTAGCCTAGTCAAAATTTTTTGTCAAGTCGTCTCATCTTCATTGAAGCAAAATTTCATGAAGCGCCACTTTGATTTACCTAAAAATTGCACTAATCCTGCGTGGCTGCCTCCGGCGTGCCGAAAACCTTACCCGCCGGAGACAGTGATGTCGGAGTATGTTCTAATGGTGTCAATGGCTCAGAAGCGTTTTTGCCGGCTATAGGTAACCTCACGCATCCGCGAGAAGACATCGACACCCAGTTGATGGTAAACGTGCAAAATGTCGACCAGAACCCAATTCTCGCGGATAAGTCCATTTTCGCAGCGCCAGAAGTCTAAGCTGCGCATTTCGAGCGCCTGATTCCCCGGTACGATACCCAGCCAACCGTCGCTGGTGAGGGTCACTGTCATTCCCGGCCACGCGGTAAAGCCCACGAAATTTTCATCGGCGAACAGTACGCCATTGTCCCAAATCGGCTTGCGGTCGGGCATTGCCTTCAGGAATGGAATTTGATGCCAGTTGCGAAAACCAGACAACCGCCGCATGGAGCCGATGCCGCCTGGGCCGTACCACATCATCTTGGGGTGCCAGTATTGCTCCATACCCATGCCGTCGTGGCCGCCCTCGGCGAATCGAGACAAGCCACCAACCATATCGTTGACGAGCTTCAGGCTGGCGTTGGCCTTCTCAACGTGGTAAGGGGCAGTAATGATGCCGTCGTTCACCCCAGAGCCGGGGGCTACCCATTCGACACCCAGGCTTGGCGACATCGGCCAGGCGTCGGCCTGCATCATCACAAATGGGATGTCCCAGAGGGCTTGCATTTCCACGACGACGCCATCTTCCACACGAAAGAACTCATGATAACGCAGTGAAATCATGTGCTGTGTGGGCGGAATATCCAACCAGGGTTGCTCGAACACCCCCGTGTAGAAGCCACCACATCCAACCCAGTTGTCGCCGTTGGCCTCGCCGGCCATCAGGATGTAATCGCGGCGTTCGAGGTCGGGCACGGCAGCCAAAAGCGGACGATAGACCTCCTCATAGAGGGCGTCGGGGCCGTCGACATCTTCGAGCGGGAAGGCCAGATGAATCTGGCAGTTTGGGGCGAACACCTCGCGCAGTTGATCGTGCAACAAGGCAGGGTCGCAATCGTAAAGCGCGGCACGAAACTTGCCAATGAATGCTTTATTTTGTGTGTGTACGGAAGACATTACCAACCGCTCCGAGTGACGTTGAGGATGAAGGCAAATGAAAAGAGCAGTACATTCCGTTCTGCCCGCAGGGAGTTTAACACCGATCGCACAACCTGCTACAAAGCCATGAATCCTGGCCA
>CAYSVE010000502.1:0-4777 GCA_964434365.1 uncultured Anaerolineaceae bacterium
TCATGGAGGTGATGGAACGCCACCTGGACCGCCATCGGGAAGCATTAACGGACGCGGTTAGGACGGCGGGCGACGATCTGCGCGTCCAACTCCACGCGGTTGCAGACTGGCTGCTGTCTCAACCGCCGATGGACTCGATCCGGCTGGTGAACATCGACATGCCCGCTCTGGAGGGTTCCGGTCATGCCGAACGCCTATCAGACCTGTCCGAACAGTCGCTGTTGAACCCGATTAAGGCCGCTCTGGTCGCGGCGCGTGGTTTCGCGTCCGTCTTCGTCGTCTGGGTCCGGGGCGGCGGCTGCCTGGTAGCTGGCGTATACCGCCGCCGCACGAACTTCGTCGCCGCCTAGCTCTTTGATCGACTCGAAGGTGTAGCCGAGCTGGTTCAGGTCTTCGACGATGCTGCGAGCCTTGGTTTTGGTGCGTACCCGCGTATAAGCGATGTAGGAGAGGAAAATAGGCGCGACAAACAATATCGACTGGAACATAAAAACCAGCCCCAACGGCAGGCGGCCCAGTTCTGCGGTGGCTTGGGTCATATCTAATCTAACTCCTCTGCTTCACACCTGTGTTAATCGTACACGCAAACGTCACAAATTGCCGCTCAATGTGTGAGGGTGTTATACTCCGGCATATCTAATTTCTTTCGTTGCAGACTGGAAGGTTGAGATGACGTCTCACGAAGCAGCCGCCCACGAGGCCAGCGCACTCCCCATTATGCTGCCCGGTCGTCTCATCGGGCGCGAAGACCTTCTGAAGCAGGTCTTTCCTCGGCTTAAGGAAGCTGGGGAAACGGTGTGGTTGCACGGGCCAGAGGGGGTCGGCAAAACGGCCATCGCCGCGACCCTCGCCAGCGCCTTCGCCCGTGAAGGCGGCGGCACCCTGTGGCTAAACGCCACCGAAGACCCCATGGCCGCGCTGCTCGTGCGGGTGGGCCGGGCCTACGACAACCCAGAGATCAGCAACAGCGAAGACCCCCTGGGCACCGTCGGTATGGTGACCAGCATCATTACGCAGCAAAAGCCCTTCATCGTCATCGATGGCCGCCCCAACGCCGACGCGGTGCGCGAGTTCGTCGAGAAGATTGCGCTGGGCGTGCCGGTGTTGGTCACCAGCCGCACCGATGCCGACGGCCCCTGGACGAGTGTGGCAACGGGGCCGCTTTCGAACGAGGCAGCGGCGGAACTCTTTGCGGAGAAGGCGGCACAGGAGGCCACACCCGATGTCAGCGCGTTGTTGAACTCGCTCGACAACCAACCCTTCGCGGTGAACATCGTCGCCGGGGCGGCACGCGTGAGCCAGCTTCCCCCCGCCCGGTTCGCCGAGATGCTCACCAAAACCCCTGCCGATGTCGACCCGCAACTTCGGGCGCTCACCGTCGGCTTCCAGTCGTTGCAACAACCCTTCCAGGGCCTCATCCTCATGTTGGGTAGCACCTTCACAGGCAGCGCCAGCCTGGAGCTGCTGAGTTCCATTGCTGGTGCCCAGGCCGACGCCATCCAAAAGGTGATGGCGATTCTCTCGGCGGCGGGGTTCATCCAGCTAACGCAGCGCTACGGCGAACCGTACTACACCCTGCACTCGATCACCCACGCCTTCGCGCAGACGTTCCTCAACAACAGTGGGCGCATCGCCAACATGCGCGACAACGTGCGCGATAAAACCCTGGCCTACGCCGAAAAATACAAGCAGGGCACCGATGTCGCCCACGATAAGCTGGCCACGGAAATGGAGAATTTCTTGGCGCTCGCACGGTGGGCCGCCGAGCAGGGCCAGCGCAATGTCGCCACGCAGATCATCGTTGCGCTTACACAAGCCGGGAACTTCATCAGCGGGCGCGGCTATCGCTACGAACTGCTGCAACTGTCGCAGCTTGGCACCACGCCGATAACCGCCTTCAGCGGCACCCAGGAGACGCCCATCATCACTGCCGACGCCCCGGCCCCCGAGGCCGATGGCCTCGACGACGCAGAGGTGGACGAGGACGACATCGAAGAAGTGCCTGCTGTGCCCCCAGCCGATGCCCCCGTGGACATGACCGACCCGGAAAGCCTGCGCGCGGGTGTCAACGCGGCGCGGCTAGCCGATGACCAGCCGCGTATGCGCGAACTCCAGACGGTGCTGGCAAAACTCCTCGCGGACCGTGGGAGCAGTACCGAGGCCATCAGCGTATACAGCGATTTGCTACAGGAGCAGGAAACCGCCAACGACAACGCAGGTGTGCTCGCGACCTTACAGCCCCTCGCAAAGTTGATGGTGAAAACAGACAACTCGCAGGCGGCCATCCTCAACGCGACGCGCGGCGCACGGCTGGCCGAAGAAGAGGGCGACGAGGCCGCCCACCGGGTGTTCCTCACGGTGTTGGGCGATGCCCGCCAACAACTCGGCGAAAGCACCGAGGCCATCCTGGCGTACTCGCACGCGCTGGAAATCGCACGGAGCATCGGCGACCGTGCTGCCGAGGCCGATGTGCTGATGCAGCTTGGCTTCGCCCAACTCGACGACGGCGAAACCGAAACGGCCATTACAACGTGGGATACCGCCCTCGCGATGTGTAAAGAACTCGGCAAGCGCGATTGCGAGGGTCGTGTGCTGGGCGGTTTGGGGAGTGCCTACGGCGAACTCAACCGCTGGGCCGAGGCGGTGAACTTCCACACCTCAGCGGTGCACATCGCCCGCGAGGTGCGCGACCGCGACGAGGAAGCGCTGCAACTGAGCAATTTGGGCTTCGCAGCGGTGCAGGCCAACGACCTCGGCACGGGCCTTTCGAGCTACCGGCAGGCGCTTCACATCGCTTTTACGGCTAACGACCGCACGAACATCGTCAGCAATATCGTCGATATCGTGCGGCTACTCGTCGAAAGCCCGATGCACCTCAAAATCGCGGAGTTGCGCATCAACGAGGCGGCGCAACACGACGCGACCGACCGCGAGGTCACCCGTTTGCAGGAGCGCGTGCGCAACGAAAGCATGATGGCCGAGGCGAACGGCGTGCAGTTCCGCGAGGTGCGGGGCACCGCACAGGACTACGCCGCGAGTGCGTATAACCAATAGCCAAAATTTTCGCTGCTGCAAATCATGTGTACGGGCCGACCAATGTGTCGGCCCGTTTTTTTGTCATACGTTTGCGCTGTGGGCGAGGCACGGCGAAGGACAGTGTTTATGCGCCCCTGTGATATTGCCCACACATTGCGGGTTCGCAGCTATATCCGTGCAAAAACATGGGTATCGCCCTGGGGTATTGTCGCATCGAGGTTTAAACGTGCGCCCTTCCGCGTTATGCTGATGGGCAAAAAGTTAACCCGAAAGGACTTTTTGCGATGAAGGTCGTTATTATTGGCGGCACCGGGCATGTAGGCACCTACCTTACCCCTCGCCTCGTCGAAGCTGGCCACGATGTAGTGTGCATCACACGCGGCACGAGCAAGCCCTATCTCCCCCACGCCGCATGGGACAAAGTGCAGATGATAACGCTAGACCGCGAGAAAGCCGAGGCCGCCGGCACCTTCGGCGCGCAGGTCGCAAGCTACGAGCCAGACATCGTCATCGATATGATTTGCTTCACGGTGCCCAGCGCACAGCACATCGTCGAGGCGCTACGGGGTAAGGTGCAGCACTATCTGTTCTGCGGCACCATTTGGATGCACGGCCACACGACGGTCATCCCCACCACCGAGGACGCCCCCCGCGAGCCATTCGGCGACTACGGCATCCAAAAGTCGGACATCGAGCGCTATTTGATGCGCGAGGCGCGCCTGAACGGCTTCCCTGTGACGGCGTTGCACCCGGGGCACATCATGGGGCCGGGCCACGAGCCGGTTAGCCCGGTGGGCAACCGCGACCTCGCCGTGTGGAGCAAACTCGCGAAGGGCGAAGCAGTCGCGCTGCCCAACATCGGCATGGAAACACTGCATCATGTGCACGGGGATGACGTCGCGCAGTTGTTCATGCTCGCGATTGCGAACCGGTCGGTGGCCCTCGGCGAAAGCTTCCATGCGGTGAGCGACGGCGCCGTCACGCTACGGGGCTTCGCCGAAGTGGCCGCATCGTGGTTCGGCCAAACCGCGAACCTCACGTTCATGCCCTTCGATGAGTGGAAGCACACCACCACACCCCAACTCGCCGCCGACACGTGGGACCACATCGCGCACAGCCCATGCGCCAGCATCGAAAAGGCCCGGCGGATGCTCGGCTATACCCCGCGCTACTCCGCGCTGCAATCCGTCTACGAGAGTGTGCAGTGGCTCGTCGATAACGGAAAAATCGACGTATAGCGAATACAAAATGCCCCGCACGAAACGGGGCACTCATTGTCAGCCTTGGTCTGCTGTCGGGGCTTAGCTTACCAGCGTCGCCTCGATGCTCATCGGCACCGACGCGAGCGCCACCGACACGATGCAGCCGGTCTTGGTGTCCTCGGCAGCCTTCTGGAATTCCTCATCGCTGAGGCCAGGCACCTTGGCTTCGGTCTGCAGGTCGATCTGGCTGATCTCGAAGCCGCCACCGTCCTTCGGTGTGAGGTGGACACGCGCGGTGGTGTTCACATACTCGGGGGTGTGGCCTGCGCGCTCCAACCCAACATTCAGGGCCATGCTGTAGCAAGCGGCATGGGCCGCGCCGAGCAGTTCCTCGGGGTTGGTGCCCTGCACATCGTCTTCGAAGCGCGTAGAGAAGGCGTACGGGCCTTCGTAGGCACCGCTACCCAGCGACACAGTCCCCTTACCCTCTTTGAGGGTACCCTGCCAACCTGCCACTGCCGAACGTACTGCCATGGTGT
>CAYSVE010000503.1:0-4765 GCA_964434365.1 uncultured Anaerolineaceae bacterium
GGTGGGCTGAGCACGTAGGCTGTATTTCGCGATGTCGCTGATACGGGCGCAATGAAGTCTGCAAAAGTTGCCAGAACGATCAGGCCAATCAACACGACTGCACCAAACACAGCAAGACGATGCCGCCGAAAACGCCACCAGATCAACTGCCACTGGGTAGCGGTATAGAAAGACTCGTCCTCCTGCTGTGGCTGCGAGTCGACTTTGGGAAGTCGGTTGCGGCGGAGTAAGTCTTGCATCACTTGACGACCCCTCGCCGAATACGTGGATCCAACCACGCGAGCAGAATATCCGAAACGAAAGTGCCGACGATTGTCAGAAAGCTTAGATACAGCACAAGAGTGCCCGCAAGGAACATATCCTGATCCAGCAAAGCCTGTAGGAATACCGGGCCAATGTCCGGCAGGTTGAGCACGATCGCAACGATGGGCGCGCCGGATGCAATATCGCGCAAATTCCAGCCAATCGTGCTGATGATCGGATTCAAGGCGATGCGCACAGGGTACTTCCAGATGAGCCGTAGCGAGGGGACACCCCGTGCTCGTGCGGCGGTAACATACAGGCGATTGAGTTCATCGAGCATCGTGGCGCGCATCACGCGTATGCCACCCGCTGTGCCCGATAAACCGAGCACCGTCGCCGGAACCCACAGATGGAGCAAAAGGTCGATGACTTTGCCGATGCTCCACGGCGCGTCCTGATACTCTGGCGAGAACAGTGCGCCCACGCCGCTGATGTTCAACACGGTCACGCTGAAGTACAACAACACCAGCGCCATGAGGAAATTCGGAATCGCGAGGCCGATGTACCCCAAAAACGTGATGAAATAGTCGGGGATCGAGTATTGATAAACCGCAGAGAACACGCCGACAGGAATCGAAATGGCATAGGTGAGTAGCAACGTCATGAGTACAAGCAACGCCGTGAGGCCGAGGCGGTCCGCGATGATATCGGTTACTGGAGACATGTACCTGAAGGACATGCCAAAGTCGCCTTCGGTGAAGATGTTGCGCATCCAGTAGAAGTAACGCTCGACAAGTGGGCGGTCCAGGCCAAGACGTTCGCGCATGAGCTGGATGTCTTGCTCGGTAACACGCTCTCCGTTGATCGTGCGACTTAGCGCTACCGACTCGGCAAAGTCGCCAGGGGGTAGCGACACAAGGAAAAACACGATCATGGACACCAGTAACAGCGTGACCACCATCGAAATGAGCCGAAGCACCGTCATCCGTATCATCGATGCTCCCCCAGGCTATTCCGACTCAACAAAAATAGGGTTTGTCATCGCGTGAAGTTCGTTGTTCTCATCACGAATTTCGACTGTATACCAGCGCGACATTGCCCCAGCACCGAACGTCCACTTGTGGTCTCCAGGCTTGGGAATAGGGTGGGTGTCAACAAGGGTTCCATCACCGATCAGATTCAGCCGATAGCCTTCCTGCAATCGATCGTACTTGACCTCCAGCGTGATTTCATCGGCCCTTAACTTGTCCCCCATCATTGCCGTAGCCCCGTTTCTATTAGTTGCCGTGACGTTTATTGTTGGCCCACTGCTGAGGTACAGGTGCCCCCGGCGGATGCCATCCAGGATAGCCTGCTCGGTCAGGTCTTCGGCGTAAACGTGGTTGTAGCCAGGGCGTTCGTGCTCGCGAAACGGACGGTGGATGTCGCTGCCTGCCGTTGCTACGAGGCGGTAACCGTCGTTAAGCCATTGGTAGTAAAGCTGCACGGCCTCATCGTTGTAGCTTTCTCCCGCCCAATCGCCGTTCCACACCTCGACAGCCGGTGATACCCCAGGGCGCATGTCGACGTAGTGCCATGGGCACCCAGAGCAGTGCGGATAACCGATACTTGTTGGGTGGGCAATGACGTAGAATGCCCCAGAGTCGATAACGTTTTGCGCGACATCGGTCATCGTTGTGCCATCGAGCACGCGCCATTCGTGCCACTGACGTGTGCCGAGCGCAAGGGCGTGCCCACGGAACGTCGTCAGTTCGATGCCACCCATCGTCAACAAATCATCGGTGGCGAGGCTGTCGTGCTGTGCAAGGCTGGACACGGTATTATGGTCCGTCAAGGTGACGAAATCCAGGCCACGGCCACGCGCATATTCGACAAATTCTGGCACATCCCATTGCGCGTCCGAGTGGAGCGTGTGTCCGTGTAAGTCGCCTTTGTACCAGCCCGGCCCGCGGGAGGCAGTGCTGCCGGGGGTGTACTGGGGCGTCGCAAAATCGGTTGATTCTGTCGAAATGTCGATCTCAAGAGTGTAGGAAATTGCGCCCGGCGGTATGATACGGTGCGTATCGATAAACACCGTCCATGTGCCTGGTTGGAGTGACCCAGCGGTGTAGCCAGGGGTTGCACCATTTGCCGAAATCATGATCGTCTGATCGGCATTGTTGTGGCGTGCGCCGCGTCCACTTTCTGGGTCTAGCAAGCTCAGGCTGATTTCGTGAGGGACATTGCCAATACCGGGGTGTTTTGGCTCGTGGTCGAAGCGAATGCTGATTTGTTGTGCGCCCTCCGGCACCTCGAATGGATGTGGAATATGGCGGTGCATATCTTCGAGTTTGAGTTTGCCAGAAATTTTTTGTATCACAGCGCACCCCCTGCAGTTGCGGAATTTTAGAGAATTGGTCAGAAATAAGATGGTGGGATGGGGCGTAAACCCCCACCCCACACGATAAAGTAATTTTAGCTATCTGCGCGCAGGAACCACTGGTACGGACGGTAGGGTAGGTTCCAGTAGTAGTCGAAGGAGCGGAAGGTGTGGGTGGTCACGTTGCCCATGTTGTTGTGAACCACCGCCGGGCTGGCGACATCGCCCACGATGCCGATCAACCACAGGTTATCGACGTGCAACTGAACGACTTCCGCGCCGACCTCGGCGGCTTCGTCGGAGCCAATCGGCAACAGCGAGAGCTGGTCTACAAGTTCGTAGATGCGCTTGGCATCCTCGGTAGGCTCGACGCCCTCAGCGCCGTCGCTGGCCAACCAGCGCCCCCACTCCACCACAGAACCTTCGCGGAACGGCGGCACTGTGCGGTTGTTCTCGACACCGCTCGCGAACGCCGGGGCCGATGTGCCGTCGCCGTGCCACGTGCCGACGTCCAGCGCGTTGTCATCGGCACGTGAGCGGAAGACCTCCGGGCTGACCTCTTGCAGTTCTAGGCGGACACCGATGTTACCCCAGTAATCACGGAGCAGTTCGTGAACTTCCGGCGACCCGGCCTGCACAGCGAATTCCATGTTGATCACCAGTGGCTCGCCGTCTGCACGAAGGCGTGTGCCTTCACCATCGCGCTCGGTGAGGCCCATTTCGTCGAGCAGGCTGTTGGCCAGTTCAGGGTCGAACTGGGCGTTGCTCACAAGTTGCTCGTCTGTCACGTATGGGTGGGAGTTGTGGTCTGCCGGGAGCCACTGGATAGGCGCACCCTGGCCAAGGTAGACTAATTCGTTCACCTCATCGCGGTTGATCGCCACAGAAAGGGCCTGACGGAAGCGGAAATCGTTGAAGATTTCGCGGAGAACCTCATCTTGGTGGGCATAGTTCAGCGTGTATGTGAGGTGCTGCGCGCCACCAGTCGGGATCATCTGCAGGGAGTAGTTGCCCGCTTCCATGTTTTCGGCGAACAGCGGAAAGTCTGCCGTGTCGAGGCCCTGGAGTTTGAAGTCCACGGTGCCCTCGATGATACGCAGCGCCCAGATTTCACGATCCGTGATGAAGTCTTCCTGAATGCGATCTGGGTACGGAAGCTGGTTGCCTGCGGTATCGACCATGTGGAAGTACGGGTTCGCCACGAAGCGACGCTCCGTGCTGTTCTCAAGGATGGTGATGTAGGACTCCAGTGTAGGAACTGTAATTGCACTCTCGTCGCGGATTAGCGGTGTGGGGGCGTCCTTCCAGTCGCCCGCATCCAGCAGGAACTCGAAGTACTGCGTCCAATCCTCGAAGCCAGCCTCTTCGGCAAGCGCGTTCGCGTTGTCGTTGTAATCCAGGTGAAACTGAGAGAGGAAGTGCTTCGGTGCATACGGCTGCCGCCACGTTGTCGAAAGGAAGGTCAGGAAGTTCGGGTTCGGCACGGCGAAGCCAAATGTGACCGTGGTCGCGTCGACCATCTGGACAGTCATCGGCTCGCCACCGAATACCCAGTTACTCTGGACTTCCGGGTACAGCATTTCGTTTAGCTTATTGTCGTTATACCAAAAGTCGATGTCTTCCGCAGTGAACGGCTGGCCATCCGACCATTTGTGGCCGTCGCGAAGAGAAAATGTAATTTCGGTAAAGTCGTCGTTCCATTCCCAACCCTGGGCGACATCGGGGACGATGGTCTGAAGGTCATCGCTGAAACGTACGAGATTCACATGACGCCAGCTCAAGATACCGGAGGTGCCGCTTTCCAACGCGTTGGAGATGCCGTTGATCGTGCCACCGTACACGCCGATCTCGGTGTAGGGGGCGACGATTAGCGGTTCGGTGGGCAGGCGATCGGCGACTGCGGCAAGTTCGGCTGGGTTACCTGTGATTTCGGCATTCAGCGCTGCAATGTTTGGGTTTTCGCTGAAGGCAAGGGTGCACCCTGCCAGTTCCTCGAACTCGGCTAGCTCATATTGATAAGGAAAAGCACCTGCGGCCACACCCATCGAGTCGGCGACGGTTGCGGCAGGGCAATCCTGATAACTAACTGTGGGCAGGGAGAATATCAGGCCTAAGAGCAAGGCGGGAACGAAACATTCAATTCGAAGCATTACTGAGCTCATC
>CAYSVE010000504.1:0-4760 GCA_964434365.1 uncultured Anaerolineaceae bacterium
CAACTATGACGCGCGCATCGAGGACGTCTCGGGCACATCGTATCATTTCTGGTTGCATGGTCCGCAAGCCGCGAGCGTCATGGCGCTGTATGGGGTCGAAGTCGAAGTGCTACACGGCCAAACGACCGAAATCGATGGGGTGCCGGTGTTTGCGCTGCGGCGTAAGCCAATGGTCGAAGATTATTGGTCGATTATCGTGTTCGATAGATCAGCGGCAACGAAGGTATGGCAGGCGCTGTCGGAGCACGCCCGACCAGCAGGCTCGCTAACGTTCAATGTTCTACGTATTCGAAGTGGTCAACCTGGCGTGGGGCGTGAACTGACGACCGATTACATTCCACTGGAAGTTGGGTTGTGGGACGAGGTGAGCTTTGCCAAGGGATGCTACACCGGCCAGGAGATTATCGCGAGGATGGAAAGCCGCAATCGACTTGCAAAGACTATCGTGCGTTTGCAGCTCTCTGAACCTGTGCGGGCACCAGCTCCGCTACTGCTCGATGGCAAGCAGGTTGGCACGCTCACCAGCAGTGTGCGGTCACCAACGGGTGAGTCATATGGTATCGGTGTGGTGAAGGGTGTCGCTGCACAACAGGGTGTGCAACTTACGGTTGCCGAACACGTACAGGGCAGTGTAATCGACCTTGCTGGGACGCAACCGTCTACCGATATGCTCACATGAATTTTGTTCGCAAGGCGTTCTCTGTCATCGGTACCACAATCGCGGTGATGCTGATTCCCATCACGGTGATGTGGATTGTGTTCGGTGTGCTCATCGGTGCGACGTTACCGGTTATCACTGATCCTGAGGTGCTAAAGTCAGGGCTTGCCGAACAGAACATTTATGCGGATATGATCCCGGTTGCGCTACCCGCCGTCGCGGAGCGATTGCCAGAGTCATCGGGCGAGTTGGCAACCGCAGTGGCCGATATTTCGAGCAGCCTCAGCGACAATGTTTGGCGTGCTGTCGCCAATGAAATCGTCCCGAGCGAATGGTTGCGGACAGAAACCGAGGCGGCGATTGATGCACTATTTGCATGGCTAAACGGGGAGGAACCGCAGTTTACCCACCAGATCGACACAGCGGTTCTTGCAGATTCGATCCGAGAACGTGATGCGGCTTCTGTCATCGTTGCGCTTGCCGAACCCTGTACGCCTACCGAAGAGCGCGAGCTTCGTGCACTGGCCGCCGAACCTGCTGTGGGGTCGATCCCTATTTGTAGCCCCTCCGAAGCCAATCGAGCGGTTGTGCACGATAACTTGCAGAGTATCTTCGGTCAACTTGCTGCGGCGCTCGATGCGGGGAGTGACCTAATGCTGCAACAGGAAATCCAGGCACTTTCCGACGATATTGCTGAGAATGATCCGAACTTTGTGCCACAGCAGGCGTCCATCGACATACGAATCGGCTTCCAAACATATCCATACCTGATTCGACTGTTTTACATTGTGCCGCTTATGCTGTTCTCCCTTATTGTGATGTCCACGGTTCGGTCTCGGCGGCAGTTTGGATGGTGGATCGGCACGGTGATGGCGGCTAGTGGCATTCTGTTACTGTTCTCGCTCATCGGTCTTTCGCGGATCGTCGCGGGGCTGGCTTCGGCATTAGTAGCTGCCAACCTCACGGGCGATGTCGGCGTGTTGGTCAACCGCCTAACGAGTGGGCTATTTAACGCCGCGTTTGTGCAACTCAGTGGGGCAGTTGCGGCACAGGCCATGGCGATGGTCATCCTCGGTGGTGGGCTGTTCGTCGTGGCCGTACGCTCTAGATAGGTGGCGGCCCGTCGAAGAAGAGATCCCACCACAGCTGCCACGGTTCCGGTTCTGGGGGGGTGGTTTCCACCGGGACGGGTAGCGCGGTGGTTTGTTCGACGAACGCCGGTTCGTTGCCTGTAGGAACGGGTACCACCAATACTTCACCGGGGCGCACCATTCGCCCCTCGCCACGCGCCCACTGTTCTACAAAACCATCACTTTCCGAGTAGTCACGTTCGCGCATGAGCTGTTCCTGCTCTGAGCGTAGCGCTTCGACCTCAGCTTCGACACGGGCATACATTTCTGCGAGTGGTTGGCTGGCAGCGATGCGGCGGCTGAAGTTGATGGCTAGCATCAGGCCGATGCCTAACACGATCGCAAACGTGACCTGAACACTATTCAGGTGATTGTTCTTCTGGCGTGTGGACATACTACGGTACCACATTGTGAACTTTACCTTTTAGTTTAGCCCGACCCTGTGCGAATAGAAAGTGTGTGCCGGGCAAGTCGCAACACAGGGCACGATGGTGCGTTGACCTCCAATTACGTTTGTATGGATGGTCCATCCTCGGCTACGATGGTTGAATAGTGTGTGGAAGACAACAAAGTGGACTTTGTGCAATTTACAAATAGCCTTAGATTTAAGGCGTAATTAGCACTATGCCTCTTTAGCAAGTGTAAGTCGATAAAGTGGTGGTGAGCGGAAGGCAAACCTGTGTGAGCAGTCGTCCATCGCGGGGCGAAAATGGGACAAAAACCGACGATTTGGTGAAAGCCTTCACCCTATGACAGATAGCGCGAAAGATGTATTGCTGCGAACATACCGCGCAGAGCTAAATGTCGTTGCCGAAACTTGGCTGGGCGCCGGGGCGGCTGGCATACTGTTGACGAGTAAAGGGCATCTTGTTGCCTCGTGGGGAGCCGTATCATGCATCTTCGATGAGGCGATCGAGGCACGCATCGATGATGCTGAAGAACTGGATCTATTCGTGTGTGTGCCACCAACCGAGGCCAACAAGGCGCACTTAGACGCCGATGTCGCCATGCTTCGGCGGTTGTTGATCGCTGAGAATGAGCTGGAACGACTGGCCGACGAGCTTGTGATCGCGCAAGATCAACTCCAGGCGATGTACGATGTTAGCCAGATGTCGCGCAGTTACCTCGACTTCCCACCCATGTTGACGACGCTTGCGCAAGAATGTGCACAGTCCCTCGAAGCCGATAGCGCTGTAATCATCTATCGCCCGTCGGATGACACTGTGTATTTCGGGCAGTTTCCGCTACAGCGCCCGCTAAAACAGTACACTATGCAACTCTACGAAGAAATGCTTGCGCTTGGTCAAACCCTTGTTATAACCGACAAGGCAGAACTGGCGAGTAGCTTCGTCAACGCTATGATGATACCGGTGAAGGTGCGCGGCCAAGTACAGGCGGCGCTGGGTTTTTTCGACCGTGCCTACGGCTTTGCATCGCCGCAGATAAAGCTGGCCTCAGCACTTGCCGACCAGCTTTCCGAGCGCATCGAAAGCATCGAACTCTATCGCGAATCGTTGCAACAATCGCGCATACAGGCGGAGATGACGCTCGCTGCGGAGGTGCAGCACAAGCTCCTGCCGAGCAAACTACCGTGTATCGATGGGCTTGATCTTCACGCTTTGTCGGACCCAGCGCTACATGTGGGGGGCGACTTCTTCGATTTCATACCGGTTGGCGACGGTGCGTACTTCCTGATTTTGGGCGACGTTACCGGTAAGGGTATGTCTGCTGCGTTGGTGATGGCGATGATTCGGACGACACTGCGTGGTATTGCCAACCAGAATGCAAGTCTCTCGCCAGCTGAACTGGTGGCGGCGGCGAACCAGAGTGTGTACGACGACTTCACCGAGATCGGCGTATTTACGACGCTTTTCGTGGGCCTGTACAGGCCCGGCGACAACGTGCTAACCATCGCGAATGCGGGGCACTCTCCTGTAATTTACCGGTCAACTAAGCACAAGGCACATCTGCTAGAGGCGGACGGTACCGCGATTGGCATTTTGCCGGTCTCGTTTAGCGAAGATCATACCGTTCGAATGGAAATCGGGGATGTGCTTCTCATCGCCACCGACGGCTTCAGCGAGGCAGCGAACCTGGACGGCGATATGCTCGGGCACGAGCGTTTGTGCTACCTGCTCGATGCCAATCATCATCGTATCGCCGAGAGTATTAGCGATATGTTGCGGAAAGCCGTGATGTGGTTCGAAAATGGCGCTGCCCAGACCGACGACCGCACGCTCATTGTAATTAAGAGGGTGTGAGAATCGTGGCCATCGGCTCACGCATTCCTGCGCTGGTGACTACCGGGACGCGCAAGTCGTAGAAAAGTAAGTGCCCGGTATGGGGTGTGGGTGCGAAAAAATGCAAACTCAATTAAGGATGGTCGGATGAAAGACACGGCTGACGATAAGGGCGGAAAAGTTAACGCTTACACCGGGAATTTGCGCCCTCCGATTGTAATTACACTTGTGATTATCGTCGTTCACATCGTTGTCATGCTGATATTGGTCAATAAGATTGGTGTCGCATTCTGGGTGGTAAATGGCATTTTGTTTATCTTATACATGTTATTTTTTTGTGTTATGGCGTTTCAGGCGACACAAATTACAATTACCGTTTACGAGAACGGTATCGATTGGCAACGCAGCACTTCACATGTATTCACAACTTGGGAGAATATCGACATGATTGGGCGCAAAGATGAGGGCGACAGCACCACCTTCGGCATCTATTTACATGAGCCGGTTCAGTCTGAAGTAACGAGTTGGCTCGACAAGCGCTTCTTTTCGGTACCCGTTGACTACATCCGCCTCACTCCCACAATCAGGGTCCCAACAACATTCAAAGGGTTAGGGGGCAATGTAATTAATAGGCAAGCCTTTGCAGAAACCGAGTTTGGGCGCGATGTTTTGCGCTATGCGCCGCTTTTGCTCGAGAAATAAAAATCCGTGCAATCCGCTCGGATTTTATGC
>CAYSVE010000505.1:0-4753 GCA_964434365.1 uncultured Anaerolineaceae bacterium
CCCATCGACGCTGTTGATCTGCCCCTGGTTCTCGAACAGCACATCGTGATATGGCCAGAACTGCCCTTGCTCGTCTGCGCACTCGGCGGCGAGCGCCGTTGCGTACGACAACTGACTGAGGATGGGCAAATCCTTGTAAACGAACCGCACCTGGTCACCGTAGTTTTCGCGGATTTGCGGGAGCGTCTCGCGGGCAAAACGGCCACAGAAGCCACAGGTAAAGTCGCTGTATTCGACGATAACGACCGAGGCGTCCTCTGGCCCCCAGGCAGGGTCATCCGCGTCGATCACCAGATCGTAGCGCGTATTTGGGTCTGGGCGTTGCACTTCGGGTTCAGCGGCGGCAATTTGCGTATCACCGAGCGCATCGACCATCGCCGTGCGCACGATGTTTTCCATGTTCTGTGGGCGGATGGGCGCAAAGACCAGGCTCCCCACGACTGCACCGACCGTAAAGAACACCACCGCAACAACGATATAGTTGAACACCTCACGCGGAATGACAATCACATCTGCATCGTCGTCTTCGTCGCGTTTTTCCTTATCGACATTGGCGACAACGGCTTCGGCAGGTTGGGGGGGCACAGCAGCGGGGCGATTGGCTTCGTTTTCTGGTTCGTCTGCCGAGACAGCGGCTTCGTTTTCTGGTTCGTTTGCCGAGACGGCGGCTTCGTTTTCTGGTTCGTTTGCCGAGACGGCGGCTTCGTTTTCTGGTTCTTCCGAGGATTCTGGCTTGGTATTGCCCACGGGCGCAGTGTTTTCCACGGTATACCCTTAAAGTCTACGAGTTTTGCGCTGCAATATACTCTAGAGTGTGCCCCGAGGCAACGTCGGTTACTAAGAAACTACGGAATTACAACAGCCGATCGCGTGAAAATGGTCTATAATATAGGATACGTGCGACGATGATACGGCGCACATATCCGACAAGTGGCAAATTTCATACGGAGCACTGCCTTTGATACATCTGCTGGATGGTCTGGTCGTTCGGGAGCAAAGCGGGTTTTACTGGGTGGAAGTACCCAGTCAGAAGAACAAAGTCTACATGTGCCGCCTACGCGGTCAACTCATGGAAGAAGCACAACAATCGGATATCGCGGCAATCGGCGATAAGGTGAAGATTCACGTGTCCACCAACGAAGACCGCGATGACATCGGCACGATCGTGAACGTCGCCGAACGCAAGAGTACGTTATCACGCTCGGTGCGGACGACGGGTAATCGAGGCGCTGGCGCACCCGAACGCGAGCAGGTCATCATTGCGAACGCGCAGCAGGCGTTGTTCGTGTTTGCCGCCGCCAACCCCAACCCCGACCTGCAAATGCTCGACCGCTTCCTTGTCGCGGGCGAGTCCTCCGGCATCGAAGACCTACTTATCGTCGTCAACAAAATCGACCTAATGACACCGGAAGAGGCTGAGCGCCTGTTCCAGCCATACGATGAAATGGGCTATCGCATCCTCTACACAAGCGCGGTAGAAAACCGTGGTGTAGACGCATTGCGCGAGCAACTGAGCGGGCGCATCTCCGTGCTTACCGGGCCGAGTGGTGTGGGCAAAACCAGCCTGTTGAACGCGGTTCAGCCGGGGTTAGGTCGTGCGGTGAAATCGGTGAGTACAACCAGCGGTGAGGGCATGCACACCACCCGCGACAGCGCGCTCATCAAACTAGAAACCGGTGGCTACCTCGCGGACACACCCGGCATTCGACAGCTTACCGCATGGGATGTAGAGCCGGACGAACTCGACGCGTATTTCATCGACATCGCGCCATACGTCGAAGACTGCAAGTTCGGCAACTGCACCCACGGGCGCGAACCGGGTTGTGCCGTTGTCGCAGCGGTGAAAGCGGGCAAAATCGCCAAACACCGCTTCAAGCACTATCGCAAAATGCGCGACGAGCTAGACCAGTTGTACGCGGTTTACTAGGCCCTCGATTAACGGTACACTCATCTATCGCAAAGTATTAGCGCTGCCTTTAGGAGCACCTTACGATGAGTGAAAATAACCGTTACGACCTGCCGCAGAGCGACATTCCGCGCGCATGGTACAACATCCAGGCCGACTTACCCCGGCCACTCCCGCCTGTGCTACATCCAGGTACCCACGAGCCAATCGGCCCGGCTGACCTTGCTCCCCTGTTCCCGATGGAACTCATCAAGCAAGAGGTCAGCCAGGAGCGGTACATCGATATCCCTGACGAAGTGCGGGAAATCTACAAGCTGTGGCGTCCCACCCCGTTGTTGCGCGCCCGCCGCCTAGAAAAAATGTTGGATACCCCTGCGCACATCTACTACAAGTACGAGGGTGTTAGCCCTAGCGGCAGCCACAAGCTGAACACCGCCACTGCCCAGGCATATTACAACAAACAAGAAGGCATAACCGGCCTGACGACCGAAACCGGCGCGGGGCAGTGGGGTACGGCGCTAAGCCAGGCATGCAACTTCTTCGATATGGCGTGCATCGTGTATATGGTGAAGGTGAGCTACGAGCAGAAGCCCTATCGCCATGCGATGATACGTACCTTCGGTGCGAGCGTGACGCCAAGCCCAAGCGACACCACAAACGCTGGCCGCGCCATCCTCGAAAAAGACCCGGACAGCACCGGCTCGTTGGGTATCGCCATCAGCGAAGCAGTGGAGGTCGCGGCGACCAGCGGCGGCAAGTACAAGTACGCGCTCGGCAGTGTGCTCAACCACGTGCTGATGCACCAGACCGTCATCGGCATGGAGTGCCTAAAGCAGATGGAACTCGCTGGGGAATACCCCGATGTCATCGTTGCACCGACGGGCGGCGGCAGCAACTTCGCCGGTATCGTGCTGCCGTTCCTGCACAAAAACCTCACCGACAACGCCAGTACGCGTATGCTTGCCGTGGAACCCGCCGCCTGCCCCAGCCTCACGCGCGGCAAATACGCCTACGACTTCGGCGACACGGCAGGCATGACCCCGCTCGTGAAGATGTACACCCTGGGCCACGACTTCGTGCCACCGCCGCTGCATAGTGGTGGGCTGCGCTACCACGGGATGGCCTCGGTCGTGTGCGAACTGTGGGATCAGGATTTGATCGAGGCGCAGGCTATCCCGCAGATGGAAACCTTCGAGGCTGCAATGACGTTCGCCCGTGCGGAGGGCATCGTCCCGGCACCCGAAGCCGCACACGGCATCGCCGGGGCATTGCGCGAGGCGCAAGCGGCCAAAGAAGCCGGGGACGAGCGTGTGATCCTGTTCAACCTTTGCGGGCACGGCCACTTCGATATGACGGCCTACAACGCTTACCTCGCAGGGGAACTGAGCGACTATGCGTACCCCCAGGCGCAAATCGATGCCGCGATGGCAGCCCTCCCGACAATCTAAAGCGTCGAAAGACAGCGTATACTTAAATAATGAGCACCCATGTGGTGCTCATTTGCTTTAACATACTCAGCTATGATTGTCAGCCTCCGCCCGATGTAATATGATAAATGGTCGTACCTTGAGGGCGGGTATCAGGAGAGGTTTGCGTGTCACCTTCGTCTTTTCATGGACAAACATTGGGCAATTACCAAATCGTCGGCGAAATTGGCCGTGGCGGTATGGCAACTGTATATAAGGGCTACCAAGAATCGATCGACCGCTATGTGGCGATCAAAATTCTGCCGCCCCACCCCGGTCAGGATCAGAGCTTTCTGGAGCGTTTTCACTTGGAAGCGCGCACGATTGCCAGCCTCCAACACCCGCACATCCTGCCGTTGTACGACTACGGCAACGAGAATGACATCGTCTACCTTGTGATGGCCTTCATTTCGGGCGGCTCGCTCGACGATCGCATCCGCGAACAAGGACCGCAGTCGTTGCAGTTTACCGAACGGGTGATTCGGCAAATTGGTGGCGCGCTGGACTACGCCCACAGAAAGGGCGTCATCCACCGCGATGTGAAACCCGGCAACATATTGATGGATGGCGAAGGCAACGCCCTCCTTGCTGATTTCGGCCTCGTAAAACTCAGCGAGGACACAGGGACGAACCTCACGGGTAGTGCGGTGGTGTTGGGCACACCCGACTACATGTCCCCCGAACAAGTGAACGGGATTATGGTCACGGGTAGCGCGGACATCTACGCGATGGGCGTCGTCGCCTACGAGATGCTCACCGGCACGGTCCCCTTTAAAGGGGATACCCCGCTCAAGGTTGCACTGGCACATGTCAACGAGCCGATGCCAGAACTCGCGGATCCCAATTTACCCGACGGCACCGACGAAGTGCTGCGTCGCGCACTGGCGAAATCGCCAGAGGAGCGTTACCCAACAAACGTCGCGTTTGCCGACGACCTGCGTCGTTTGCTGGTCGGCGAAGCACCTGCGCTCGAAGTCATGGGAACACGTGAGCCTGTCGTGAGTGCACAAACAACCCCCATCACGCGGATGCTCGGTGGTACAACGACGTTTTCACGCGCGGGGTCCGGCGAAATCACATTGCAAACCAACAGCACGACGATCGTTATCACGCTGGCAGTGGTGGCGGTGGTTGCGGTGCTCGGCGTGACCATCGCCGCCCTGTTGCTCCGCCCTACCGACGACGACCTTGAACCGACCGTTGCCCCTGCAACCGAGGTCGCCGTTATGCCGCAGGTCCCCACATTCGGGCGGCTTTCCTTCAGCACAGAATCGGTAATTGGTGACACGGTCCAACTCCAGGTCAACGGCATCACTACATCTGCCGAGGTTTACGGCGCATGGCTACGCAATACCGAAACCGGACAGCCTCGCTTGCTGGG
>CAYSVE010000506.1:0-4752 GCA_964434365.1 uncultured Anaerolineaceae bacterium
TCGACCGTGCCGACAGCGTTGATCGCAAGGTTGCGATCTTGGGTAAACGCCTGGAGGACATTGATCTCCTGATTGAACTGAATGATGGAGAACAGCGCATTGGGCGGGGCATTGTTCACCGCCTCGATAGCCGCCGCGCGCATGTCGGCAGCCGCGTTGCGCATACTCCCACTCGCATCGAGCACAAGCGTGATGTACAGCGGTGTATCCGGCCTACGGATGTCCAGAACTTCCGCAGGTGCGCCGTTATCCAGCACGATGGACGCACTTTCCACCTGCGCATCTGGGATAGCCGCCCCTTCGGTGTTTAGCACCGTGAAGTAGAGGCCAAGCAACTGCTGCTCCGGCGACTCGTTGACTTCAGGATAATTGATCACAATTCGCTGGGGTGCTGGTTGAGCGCTCACCACAGCGTAGACCAAGCTCAAAAGAAACAGTAATAACAGTCTTCGAAAGGTTCGCATACGACACTCCACCCCTGCTAGTTCGCCTCTCCTCAATTCGATTATAGGGTGTGATGCGCTTTTGGCAAATACCATGACACCCCTCACCCATTTGTACGATACGTGTCACTGCGCTGTAAGCAGGTCGAGCATTACGATAATCGTGGAACCTGAGATGGGGGAAACACACATGTCAGAAACAATTACCCACGACGTCGTGATCGTCGGGGCAGGGTTGGCGGGCAGCTGGGCGGCAATGGTCGCCAGCCGCGAAGGAGTAACAAACATCGGTGTGCTATCGAAAGTACACCCGCTGAGATCTCATAGTGGTGCGGCACAGGGGGGTATCGCCGCCGCCTTGAATAACGTGCGACCTGTAGAGGGAACCGGCCCACGCGGCCCACTCGAACAACGTCCACAGGGCGACGAGCCTGTCGACAGCCCAGAACTCCATATGTTCGATACGATCAAAGGCTCCGACTGGCTCGGAGACCAGGATGCCATCGAAATCCTGACAACCGAGGCCGTCGACATCGTGTACGAATACGAGCACCTGGGTTGCGTATTTAGCCGTACGCCAGACGGTCGCATCGGTCAGCGGCGCTTTGGCGGGCACAGCGCCCCACGCGCCAACTACGCCGCCGACTGGACCGGTCATGTGCTACTGCACACAGTCCATGAGCAATGCCTCAGGCACGGCGTGAAATTCTACAGTGAATGGTACCTGCTCGATCTCATCATCGAAGACGGTATCTGCCGGGGCATCGTCGCGATGGACATCCTCACAGGCGAATTGCACACCCTGCGCGCAAAGGCCGTCATGTTTGCGACGGGTGGCTACGGTCGAGCCTGGAAAATCACCTCGAATGCAACGGCAAATACGGGCGACGGCGTTGCGATCGCGTATCGCGCAGGCGTACCGCTCATGGACATGGAATTTGTACAGTTCCACCCCACCGGCATCTACCAGCACGGCATCCTCATGAGTGAGGCCTGCCGGGGCGAGGGCGGCTACCTCACCAATGCGGCGGGGAACCGATTCATGGAGAACTACGCGCCAGACAAAATGGAACTTGCCCCGCGCGACCTTGTCAGTCGCTCCGAACAAATGGAAATCGATCAAGGGCGTGGCATCGGTGGGGATGGCAAAGGTATTTACCTGGACATGCGCCATCTCGGCGCAGCGAAGATCAAAGAGCGGTTGCCCCAGGTGCGCGAAATCGCGATGAATTTCCTCGGCGTGGACATCATCGATGCACCTGCACCGATTCAACCGACGGCGCACTACAGCATGGGTGGCATCCCCACCACCGTAGATGGACAGGTCCTCGCGAATGCGGAGGGCGACCTGTTGCACGGCTTCTTTGCGGCGGGCGAATGCGCTTGCGTAAGCGTGCATGGCGCGAACCGCCTGGGCACGAACAGCCTGCTTGAGGCGTCGGTGTTCGGTCGGCGGACGGGTTACGCACTGGCCGAGTTTATCAAGGGTGGAGCTGAGCTGTACCCACTGAACGGTGACCCTACAAAAGCCCCCTGTGAGCGTATCGAGCGGTTGTTCGACAGCAGCAAGACGGAATCCGCTTTCGAGATTGCTGAGCAGCTCAAGCAGACAATGACGGACAACGTCGGCATCTTCCGCAACGAGGCCGACCTCGCCACCGCCAAGGGCGAAGTTCACAAGCTACGTGCACGCTTCGCCAATGCCCGCGTGATGGATACCAGCAAACGCTTCAACACCGATGTGCTCAACGCGCTGGAAAGCGAAAACCTGCTGGCATTCAGCGAGGTCGTCGTCGAAGGTGCCCTCACCCGTACCGAAAGCCGGGGGGCGCACTACCGTACCGACTTCACCAAGCGCGACGATGAAAACTGGCTACGCCACACCGTCGCCCACCTAACCGAAGATGGCACACCATCATTGAGTTATCGCCCGGTCAATGTCGACTGGGAGCGCTATCCGCCGCAGGAACGCAAGTACTAGGAGCCTATGACCATGACCGACGCAAACAAGACCATGATCACGGTGCGGGTGAAGCGCTACAACCCGGATGCCGACAAAAAACCATACTGGCAGGACTTCCCGCTAGAGCTAACGCCAGAGAAAACCGTGCTAAGTGCCCTTGAGGAGATCAAGGCGACGCAGGATGGCAGCCTAACCTTCCGCCGCAGTTGCCGACATGCCATCTGCGGTAGCTGCGCCATGATGATTAACCGGCGGAACACGCTCGTGTGCACCACACCACTCGCGGAGGTGGTCGAAAAAGGTCGCGTGATGATCGAACCCTTGCCTTACTTACCCATCATCAAGGACCTCGTGGTCGACCGTAGCGCGTTCTGGGAGCAGTATCAGCGGGTGAAGCCGTGGCTTGTGCCACCCAACGAAACACCAGACAAAGAGTATCGGATGATGCCAGCCGAAGTCGCTGCGTTGGAGCAGGCTGAGACGTGCATCATGTGTGGGGCCTGCTATTCGTCGTGCCCAATCATTGCAGGGAACAAGGCCTACGTCGGCCCACATGCCCTCCTGAAGGCCTTCATGCGCGTTTTGGACCCACGAGACACCATCCCCGAGGAACGCCTGGACGACATCGCCGATAGCAACGGGCCTTTCCGCTGCCACCAGGTACTTAACTGTATAGACGCCTGCCCGAAGGGACTCAACCCCGCAAAGGCTATCGCGATTTTGGCAAATATGGCATTGCGCTCTGGCAAAGTGGACGCACAACGCGCCGAACGCATCAAAACACTCATCGCAACTGAGGATATTCCCATCGTAGCCAGTGGCGATTAATGTCATCCATTGCGGTGAAACAGTTCACTACTGTGGTGAGACGCGCTACACTAAGATGAGTGCTACATGAAATAAATGGAGAATGTGATGGAAATCCTCGTTGCCTATGCCAGTGCTCACGGATCGACCGCTGAGATTGCTAGCTTCATGGGCCATGTCCTCGAAGCCTACGACGCGAACGTTACGGTTGCTCATGTCGACGCAGTCGACACCGTCGACAAGTACGACGCCGTGATCGTTGGCTCGCCGATCCACGCCAGTATGTGGCTACCCAGCGTGTCCAAGTTCATGTTTCGTAACGAGAAGCAACTCGCGGCGAAGCGTACCTTCCTGTTCATCGCGTGCATCATCGTGTTGGAGGAAGGCGGGGTCGAAAAAGCGCTGAAGGACTATGTCTGGGGAGAGGCGAAGGAGAAACTGCAAATCGACGAGAATATCGGCGTGTTTGCAGGCAAGCTGGATATGAACTCCGTCGATGGCAGTGAGCGGTGGATGCTTGGCAGCTACGAAGGCAAGCAGCTTCCTGGCAGGCTACAAGGGGATTACCGCGAATGGCAGGAAATTGCCGATTGGGTACACCAGATCGCCGAGAGCCTGACCCTGCTCCCCAACTTCGAGCACGTCGTTAAGGATGAACAAGCGACCAAAGATGAAACAGTCGACCCTGATGATCCCGATACGCTGAAGTGGCCCACCGATACGGGTGACAACATTCAGTTCTAGTCGTGCCAGTTGTTCACGAACCTATATTCTAGAGAGGGAAGCAAACCATGAACACACCCAAAGACTTTGCCCATCTGGAATCGCTTGGCCTGCGCAACCTGCGCCACATCTACTGGAACATGCACGGGCCGCAGTTGTACGAAGAAGCCATCAAGCGCAATGAGGGTCTTGTCGCGCATCTGGGGCCGTTGGTTGTTCGCACGGGTGTCCACACAGGTCGTTCGCCGAAGGACCGCTTCATCGTCCGCGAACCATCCACCGAAAACGAGGTCTATTGGGGCAACGTGAACAAGCCATTCGAGCCTGCGGCCTTCGACCGCCTGCGTGAGAAGCTCACGGCCTACTTCCAAAACTCTGACATATTCATCCAGGACTGCTTCGCAGGGGCCGATGAAAAGTATCGCACGCGCGTGCGCATCATCACCGAAGACGCATGGCATAATCTTTTCGCGCGCAACATGTTCCGCCGTGCCGAAACCGATGAGGCACTGGACGACTTCGAGCCGGACTTCACCGTCATCAACGCACCGAGCTTTCGCGCCGACCCCGAAATTGATGGCACGCACTCGCAGGCCTTCGTGGTTATCAGCTTCGAGCAGAGACTGGTTATCATCGGGGGTACCACCTATGCTGGTGAAATCAAAAAGTCCATCTTCAGCGTAATGAACTACATCCTGCCGAAGCAGAACGTGCTCCCGATGCACTGCTCCGCAAACATGGATAGCGATGGCAACACGGCCATCTTCTTCGGCCTTAGCGGTACTGGTATGACGACACTGAGCGCAGATGCCGCCC
>CAYSVE010000507.1:0-4742 GCA_964434365.1 uncultured Anaerolineaceae bacterium
CGGAAATCCTCCGCGATACGTACCCCGACGACGTGACGACCGCCCCCTATATGAGCAAGCGCCACTGGAACGCCGTCAACTTCGAGGGCGTGGTGCCAGACGACGAACTGCTGGAAATGGTCGATGAGTCGTACCGGCTGGTCGTCAAGGGGTTGCGCAAAGCCGACCGCGAGAAGCTCGACGCGGAGGAACTGTAACTTGGGCGATGGCAGGGGGGGCATTATACAGCCAACACCGCGCGTGACGACCGTGCCGCTACCGGTCGATAAAGTCGTCGAGCGTATTCATGGGTTGCGCGATGAACCCGTCCTCATGGTGTGGGCCGATGAAAAGCAATTCACCGTGCGGCGCGCTGTGCCGCAAGATGACCTGATCTGGGCGATGTGGCGGGCGCGGGCGCAAATTCGCGGTGTTATCAGCCCTGGCCCGGTCGGTGGAACCGAACTTCGCTTTCGGGTCCAGGGTTCCACCCCGGCGTGGACTAAGCGAGCGTGGCGGGTGCTTCGTTACGGTCTCGTGGCCTTTCTGTTGTTGAACTGGTGGTTCCGCCCACTCATGCTTGTTGTGTTGTGCCTTTCGGCGCTACCGATGCTGGCGGCTTTCGTGTGGATGTGGGGCGAAGCGTGGTTGCTCTGGCACGACTGGAAGCGAGCGCTCCGTGTGGCTTGATCTCGCCGAGGCCGCGTCACATGTAGCCGACGGCGTGACGCTCGCGCTGGGTGGGTTGTCGTTGTATCGCAGGCCGTGCGCGTTCGCTCGCGCCCTCACAGCGCGGACCCCACCCCCGCGCGACCTGACGCTGGTCGCGTTCACCGCCGGGTACGAGAGCGATTTGCTCGTCGGTGCGGGGTGCGTGCGCGCCGTCCGTACTTGCTACTTCGGGCTGGATGCCTTCGGCCTTGCACCGCGCTTCACCGAAGCAGCCAATTCTGGTGCAATCGAGGTCATCGAAGAAAGCGAGGCGAGCCTCGTGTGTGGCCTGCGCGCAAAAGCCGGCGGTGTCGGCTTTTTGCCGTCGACGGCCTGGCACGGCACCGATTTGCCCCGCCTACGTCCCGATGTCAAAACGACGGTCGATCCGTACTCCGGCGAAACGCTGACCGCCTTCCCGGCGCTGCATATCGATGTGGCCGTCCTTCACGGCCTCGAAGGCGACGCCGACGGCAACGTGACCATCAACAACAACCTTGCCGTGGATATGGAACTCATCTACGCAGCAGATACGGTAATTTTCACCGTAGAGCGCAAGGTGGAAGCTGTGCGGCCCGCGCTCGACCGCAAAGTGATTGCCGCGCCCGGTGCCGATTTTATTGCGCTTACGCCCAACGGTGCCTGGCCCACGAGTTGCCATCCGTGCTACCCCATGGATGGTGAGGCGCTGATGAGATACGTCGACTAACCCTTGCAACCACGTGCGGGGCACGTTACGGTAAATGCAGGTAACAGGGGAGTCCGCGCCATGCGGGCTGAGAGGGTGCGTAATGCCGCACCGACCCTCCACCTGACCCGGATCATACCGGCGTAGGGAGTAACCGCACGCGCAATGGCTTTATCGCCACCCCTACGTGCCGGGGTGGCTTTTTTGTTTCCCCGGCTTTTGCATACCTCAACCCGAAGGATTTTTACCCATGCGAAAGCATCTCTTTTTGCTCGCGCTCCTGCTGCTGCTGGCCGTGGCCGCCGCCGCCCAGGAAACGCCGCTCACCGTTATCAGCCACGACAGCTTCAACTTCAGCGAGGAGGTCCTCGAGGCGTTCGAGGCCGAGACCGGCATCACCGTCGACGTCATTCGTAGCGGCGACACTGGCACGATGGTGAATCAGGCCATCCTCAGCAAGAACAACCCCCTCGCCGATGTGCTGTTCGGCATCGACAACACCTTCCTCAGCCGTGCACTAAACGAGGATATTTTCATCCCGTACGAGTCGCCGCTGTTGGATGCCGTGCCAGACGACCTGGAAATCGACGATGAGCACCGCGTCACACCCATCGATTTTGGGGATGTCGCGCTCAATTACGATGTGGCGTACTTCGAGGAAAACGGCCTGCCCATACCCACCTCACTCGGCGACCTCACCGACCCGCAGTACGAGGGGTTACTCGTCGTGCAGAACCCCGCCACATCGTCGCCAGGGCTGGCGTTTTTGCTGGCGACTATCGCCGAATTCGGTGAAGACGGCTACCTCGACTACTGGGCAGCCCTCCGCGACAACGATGTGCTGGTCGTCGAAGACTGGACGAGTGCCTACTACGGTGAGTTCAGCCTGGCAGGTGGGCGCTATCCGCTGGTGGTGAGCTACGCCAGCAGCCCGCCCGTGGAAGTCTTCTTTGCAGACCCCATACCGGAGACGGCGCCATCTGCGGCTATCGTGGCCGATGGCACCGCCTTCCGTCAGATCGAGTTTGCGGGCATCCTCGCGGGCACACCGAACGAAGCCGCCGCACAGCAGTTCATCGACTTTTTGCTGAGCGAGACCTTTCAGGAAGACATGCCGCTGAATATGTTCGTCTTCCCCGTGAACGAAAACGCCGAACTGCCGGATGTGTTCGTCGAGTTCGCGCAAATTGCGGAGAACCCGGCCTCGCTGCCCTTCGAGGCCATCGACGAAAACCGTGAAGCTTGGATCCAAGCGTGGACCGAAACCGTTCTGCGCTAGTTTGGGTGCTTTTCGCACTCCCAGTGATTTTCCTGGGAGTGTTCTTCTTCTACCCGCTGGCGAGCATCCTCAGGGTGAGCCTCGCGCCGGATGATCTCTTCGACCCGGCGGGGTTCGTGGCGCTGTTCACGACATCGTACTACGCCGAGACGCTGTGGTTCACGACGTGGCAGGCTGCGCTCTCGACCGTGCTGACGGTCTCGCTGGCGTTGCCGGGCGCATACGTATTCACGCGCTTTCGGTTTCGCGGGCGCAGCGTACTGATGGCCTTCGCGACGCTACCGTTCGTGCTGCCGACGGTCGTCGTGGCGGCGGCATTTGGCGCGCTCGTCGGCGACGACGGTGTACTCAACACGCTGTTGATGCGCCTGTTTGCCTACGACCGCGAACCGATTCGACTCGAACGCACGCTGACGCTCGTGCTCCTCGCGCACATCTTCTACAACTACGCCATCGTGCTGCGGATGGTCACCGGCTACTGGGCAAACCAGAGCCGCAGCATGGAAGAAGCCGCACAGGTGCTCGGCGCGACCGGTTGGCGGCTGTGGTTGCACGTTCGGCTGCCGGTGCTGCGCCCTGCCCTCACTGCCGCAGCGGTGCTGGTCTTCATCTTTACCTTTACCAGCTTCGGCGTCGTGTTGATTCTCGGCGGGCCGCAATACGCCACGCTCGAAGTCGAGATTCAGCGGCAGGTGACGAGCCTGTTCAATTTGCCCCTGGCGGCGGCGCTCTCGCTGGTGCAAATCGGCGCGATGCTCGTGTTGATGGTGTGGTATACCCGCCTGCAACGGAACATCCCCGCCGCGAACCTCCAGGCCGATGTGGCGCGCAGGCCACGCACCCGCACCGAACATGCACTGGTGGGGATCAACCTTACGGTGATGACGGTGCTGTTGTTCGCGCCATTGGGCGCGCTGGTGATGCGTTCGGTTCTGCTGGCCGATGGCCCCAGCCTGAGTGCGTACGCCGCCCTCAACACGATGAACCGTGGCTCACTGCTTTCGATTGCGCCGCTGGCCGCCGTATGGAACTCGCTGCGGTTTGCGCTCACGGCGACGATAGCCGCGCTGGTATTAGGGGTGCTGGCGTCGTATTTGTTGGCCCGCCCGCGCCTGAACTGGCTGTTCGACCCGCTGTTTATGCTGCCCCTCGCTACAAGCGCCGTGACGCTGGGCTTCGGTTTTATCATCGCGCTCGACGAGCCGCCCCTAAACCTGCGCACGTCGCCTGCGCTCATTCCTATTGCGCACACGTTGGTGGCGCTGCCCTTCGTGGTACGGAGTGTGCTACCCGCGCTGCGGAGCATCCCGCCGAGCATCGGTGAGGCCGCGAGTGTGCTTGGTGCGTCTCCCTGGACGCTGCTGCGCGAAATCGAGTTGCCGCTCATCAGCCGTGGGATGCTCGTCGGCGCGACGTTCGCATTTACCGTCAGCATGGGGGAGTTCGGTGCATCGTTGTTCGTCACACGCCCGCAAACGGTGACGATGCCCGTCGTCATTTATCGATTGCTGGGCCGCCCCGGTGCGACGTACGATCAAGCGCTGGCGATGAGCGTGCTACTGATGGCCGTGTGCGCAGCCGCATTTGTGGCTATCGAACGGCTACGAACCGCCGGTGTAGGGGAGTTCTGAGCGATGCTGGAAATTCGCGCGCTGCGGCATCAATATGATGACACACCGGTGCTACACGACCTCGACCTGGCGGTCAACCAGGGCGAGATCATGTGTTTGCTGGGGCCGAGTGGCTGCGGCAAAACGACGCTGCTGCGCGTCGTGGCAGGGCTGGAAAGGCCCTCCGCTGGGGAGGTGCGTTTAGGCGGCCAACCGCTTGCCGCGGTCCCGGTGCATCGGCGTGGCTTCGGGCTTATGTTCCAGGATTTTGCGCTGTTCCCACATATGAACGTGCTCGACAACGTGCGCTTTGGCCTGCGGATGGATGGGCTTCCGCAGAAAGAGCAAACCCAGCGCGCCCGCGATATACTGCACCTTGTTGGCCTTGCCGACTATGCCGACCGCGATGTAACGCAACTCAGTGGTGGCGAGCGTCAACGAGTGGCATTGGCGCGCAGCCTCGCGCCGAACCCGC
>CAYSVE010000508.1:0-4741 GCA_964434365.1 uncultured Anaerolineaceae bacterium
CCCCGATGCCCTACTCATCACCGCAGGGGTCGAGGAAGCGTTGGAAGAATCGTAGGGCTAGGCATATCGGGGTCGGGGGATAGATTATCCCTACGTTGGCTAAACTGATGCCCGAACATCGCAGTTAGCACGCAACCGACTCGGCCACCACAATTTCAGTAACCAGCGCCTCGATGGTCTTCATGCCCAACACACGCGCGACCGACACCCGGTGGTGACCATCTTCGACATAATAGGTATCACCCACTTTGTACACCTCGATGGGTGGAATAGCCGCCCCTTCGAAGAGGCCGATGTACACGCGCGTCCAGCGGTCGCGCGAAGCCATTCGTCGTGGACGAAACGCCCCGTCGAAGCTCCGATTGTCGCTCACAGAGCCGTGAATACAATCGACCGGGATAGATTGCAGCCCGCCATTGCGACGACTGCATAGGGTTGTATCTTCGGTCACTTGCTGGAACGACGCGAGTTCTGGGCCGCGCCCAAGTGTTGCCAGCTTATGCCAAAACGCCCGCGACCACACCTGTTCGAAGGCCTGCCGTGCTTCTACGTTAACGTCGAATACGCCTATCGATGCCATGAGGGTGCCTCCCATTTCTCTGATACTCCGAGAGTAGGGCTAACCTGGGCGGGGTGTCTTCTACCGTTGGATATAGTTGGGGGTTTAGACTGGGGATTATATTTACGGCGATTAAACGAGGTTAAGTTCGCGCGCACGAATCGTGGCGGCTGTGCGATTGTAGACGCCCAACTTTGCGTAGATGTTGTGTGCGTGGGCTTTCACGGTGCCTATGGCCAATGTGAGGTCATCGGCAATTTGCCGGTTGGTGTGCCCCTGCGCAATTAGGCCGAGGATTTCGGTTTCGCGCTCAGTCAGGGGTTCGATGTGTATCGGCACGGCAGTATCGCTTAGCGGAACGGTCGATTCGGGTACTGTTGAGACCAGCGCTGCCGCCGCTTCGACGAGTGTGGTCGACTTCCCACGCAGCGCCGCTGCGGTATAATCCACCGGGGCGAGTTGTGTTTGTAGCGTATCTAGGCGCTCAACTAACTCATCGACTTCCGGCCTGCGCCATCCCTTTTGCACAAATTTACTATCGATCAACATGGCGAGTTGCTCCACCGCCTCGGTTAAGCGCCCCTGGACGAGCCGAACCTTCGCCAGCACATCGAATACATACGTGAGGTCGGTTGGGTGGGCGTTATACTCCACTGCTGTGTGGACGGCCTGCATGATGAGCGATTCGGTGCGGGGGACGTCGCCGCGCGAGAATGCGACAGTCGCCAACTTGTGGAGCGTATCGATAACGCCGGAGTGGTCACCGATGTCGGCGCAAACGTCCAGGTTCTGCCGGTAGTAGTGCTCAGCTTCGTCGTGGCGCCCTAAACGAAACAGCGCAAAGCCCAGGCTACCGAAGGACCAGGTCGCGCCCCAGCGTTCGCCCAAATCGAGGAACAACTTGGCGCTGGCTTTCAGTTGCTGGCTAGCGACTTCATAGTTACCAGCGACGAGGTCAGCCTCACCGATAGCCTTCAGCAACCATGCACGTTCCCACGGGTCAGTCGCCGTTTTCAGTGCTTGCTCCACAAAACCTTTGACGACTGCGTAGCGCTCCGCAAGGATTTCTGGCTGGTTGAGGATCGGAACAAGGGCCATCCCCAGCCAGGGAGGGGTAGATTCTGGCGTCAGGGCTTCGAGGGCACCCCAGGCAATCGACACCCCCAACTTGTTGCGGCCAACAATGACCAGCATCCACGCCCGAAGTAACTCGATTTGCACACGGACCGCCGAGGGCATTGCTGCAAGGCGGTCCTCGCCGACATCCATCAACTCGACACCGATGTAATTTCGCCCGTGCATTTGATAGTACAACGCCACACCGAGTATATACGGTTCGAGTGGGCTATCTGGCGCATTGTCCACGGCCCAGGTCCACCCTGCGCGAATGTTCTGGATTTCTGCGCCCATGTCTGCGAGAGCCTGTATCTGCTGGGGGCCGCGCAGGCGTGCTGCAAACTGTCCGGCGCATCCTGCGTAATGCGCACTATGCGCACGATACGTTTGCAGGCAGGTTTCAGGTTCGGCTTCCAGTTTTTCGTGGGCGAACTGCCGAATGAGTTCGTGTAGGCTATAACGCCCTCCCGCCGATACGGTCAACAGCGACTTATCTCGTAGTGCCGAGAGCGTCAGCAACGTGGTCCCCGCGATGTCCTCGGCAGCAGCGCGGTTGAACCCATTCTGGAAGATCGACAGTCGCGAAAGCGTGCGTTGTTCGGCTTCGGAGAGTTGCTCCCAGGTCCCGTCGAAAATGGCGCGAATACTGCGGTGGCGCGCTGGCACATTACGCAGGTCCGTCGCGAGGAAATCAATACAGTGCTGAATTTCGCGTAGAATATCGGGAGCGTCGAGCACACGTGCCCACACCGCAGCCAGTTCGATAGCCAGCGGCACGCCATCCACCAGTCGACAAATCGCGGCGACATCCGCCGGGGCGGCATCGAAGTCGTGGCGAGCACGACGCGCTCGGTCGACAAATAGTTGCACGGCACTGTGTTGGAGGGCTGCGTCGTCGGCAACGTCGGGTGCGGGTGTTGAAAGCCCCCCCAGTGTGAACACATGCTCCTCCTGCAGGCGCAGAGCCTCACGCGATGTCGTGAGGACGGTTACGCCGGGGGCTGCACCCGTTATCGCCGAAATTGTTGACGCAGCATCGAGTAAATGCTCGAAATTATCCAGCAGAAGAAGCATCTCTTTTTCCGCCAGGTTATCGATGAGTTGCTGGGTTGTGCTCTCAGCGTCTGCGATGCTCAACCCGAGTATGGACGCAATCGCCGATGGGAGCATGGTCGCAGCGTCGAGCCGCAAGAGGTCGAGATAATGTATACCATCGCGAAAGTGTTCGCTTAGGCCATCGGCAAGCTGCAATGCAAAACGCGTTTTGCCCACCCCCCCCGGCCCAATAATCGTCATGAGGTGGCAGGTAGGCGCTAGAAGAATTTGCAAAGCCTGTTGTTGCTCAGTTTCGCGACCGAAGAACTGTGTTTGGGTGGTCGGCAGCACGACGTTACCTCCAGACGTTTGGATGAGCGAGGTACAGCCTATTATACCAACCCCAGTACGCACCATATGGTCCACACCGTGCCATCGACGGCGACATCTCATGCCGTACGCAGCGCCTGATACATAAAGCGCCTGATACATAAAGCGCCTGATACATAAATTGAAGGACAGAAAAGGTCGCTTAATTTACTTTTCGTTCATTCTAACTTGACATTGTGTTAGAAATTTGTGATGATAGAATTAAAGACTGAAGATACCCATTGGTTTAAATTCATGCTCGTGAGGAGCTATGACAACGGTACTGATTGCTGAAGACAATGTCACACTCTTAGAAAACATCGCAGATGAGTTATCGTTTCGCGGGTACCATGTGTTGCAGGCTGTCGATGGGCAAATGGCTCTCGACATTTTGCAGAAGACGAATCCGCTCCCAGACATCGTCGTGAGCGATATTGCCATGCCCGACGTGGATGGGTATCAATTACTGGAGCAACTGCGTGGGAACCCGGCCTGGGAGAGCATCCCGGTATTGTTCCTTACGGCGTACAATACCGACACATCTATCCGTACAAGCAAGCAACTCGGCGTCGATGATTACATCACGAAACCGTTTAAACCCGATGACCTGGTGATTGCGATGGAAAACAAACTCAAGCGCATCGCCATCTTCCGCAAGCAGGCACAAAATGGCATCCCCAAAGCACGCCAGACACTACTTAACATGATGTCTCATGAGTTGCGCACCCCACTCACGGCCATCCACGGTGGGGCGGGTATGCTCGCAGAAAGCCTGCAAGACCTCCCCCCGGAGACGGCACAAAGTCTTGTCGGGGTTATACAGGCCGGGGCGGAACGCCTACACCGGTTCATCGAAAAGACGTTGGCGTTGGTGCAACTCGATAGTGGACACCTAGAGCAGGCCATCCCACGGTCTAGCAGAGAACTAGACCTTTGCGCGCTTGCGACTGAGGCCATACACAATATCCAACGAGAGTTTGCACCCACGGGCCGCGAGGTCAACATTGCATTCGAGGGCGGATGCGACCCCATATACGTCATGGGTGTACATGAGTTCGTGAAGTTGGTGGTCGAGGAACCGTTGCGTAACGCCGTCGCGTTTTCGAAGGCCACCGACCCGATTCTGCTCAGCGTACATCAGGATGGTGCCTTGGCCACGGTGACTGTGCGCGACAACGGGATGGGCATCCCTGCGGCGGATGTTCCGCGCGTTTGGGATCGATTTACGCAGATCAACCGCGATGAACACGAACAACAGGGGGCGGGCATCGGCCTGACGATTTTGCAGGAAAGCGTGCGCCTACACGGCGGCACCTGCCAAATCGAAAGTGATGTGGGGTATGGCACCACCTTCATGCTAGCATTACCCGTCGTCAATATGGCGTAACGTCTCTGCACTCGTCGTTAGCCAGTTCTGTCGAATAAACAGGAGCCGCCGTCATCAGGCGGCTTTTTTTGCTACAAACGGGCAAGGCAATATTAACACGCAGTTCTAACGCCCGAGCATTGGGTACAATACGGCTGTTTGTCATTATTGCACACTACAACCACAGAAAGGCACATACGATGCTCACACCCGTGGAGCTATCGGTTATTGCAATCCTCATCGTTTTCGCGGTGTTGCTGTTCGCCACCCGCCTGAAGGTCGATTTGTTGGCCTTC
>CAYSVE010000509.1:0-4737 GCA_964434365.1 uncultured Anaerolineaceae bacterium
GACGACACCGACGGACCGCACCGCTTCGATATTTCTCCGATGCCGGACGGTGGCATCGTCCTGCTAGACACACGCGCGCGCTGCATCTGGGTCTACGATCAATCGCTGCACCCGGTGCCCTACGCCACCCCACAACCGACGCCCGCGCTGTTCCAGCCAAAAGAGGGCGACGAGCGGCAGGATGCGCCAACGGCGACGCCCGATCCACTTGTGTTGCCGCTCGAAGTGGTGCGCCCGACAGCGGTCACCCCGATCGCCGACTGCGGCCTGCTGGTGTTGGATACGCCGATATTCGACGATGACGACCCCAATGCCCGCTCCACGCTGCACTTTTTCCCAAACGGAGCAACCACACCGAGTGATCGTGTGGCACTCGCTTTCGATACGATGACCGATGCCTTCGAGGTGGACATCAACATCCGTGCGCACGACATCGCCTTCCTCACCACGCCACCAGCCGACGATAGTGATGAAGCGTCGCCTTGCACAAACTTCGTCGATTCAAGTTGTGCCGATGGGGAATATCTCGGTGAGGTGTACGTCGTGCGCCACGATGGGAATCAGGCGTTTGCGCTTGGGCTGTGTCGTAACCCAGCCGATGACACCATCTGCCTGAACCTCAAGCCAGACTACTACCCGCTACGGAATTACGGCGCGCGGGCACTGGTCGCTGTGCCCGACGAGGGCCTGGTGTACTTTGACCATCGCAGCGAGGATGAACTGACGCAGTGGCTTCCACTCACCGTACTACCGCGTCGGCGTTACGCCGATTATGCAGAGCTATTTTCCGAGCCAATGGACGGGGGTGAACTGGACTGCGTGTGGCATCGCCTGTGTATCGACGCGTGTATACCGCCGGAAACCAGTGTGACCGTCTACAGCCGCGCTTCCAACGATGCAGCCCTGCTCACACAGCAGGTGTGGCAGGCGGAGCCGACGCCGTATCTGCGTGGCGTTGATGCCGAGATTCCGTACTACTCGCTGTGGGGTGACGCCGAACAACATACCGAACACACCGGGACATGGGAGACACTTTTTCAGGGTGCGCGTGGGCAGTACATGCAGGTCAAATTGGTGCTGAAGGGAAATCGCCGAGCCACGCCGCAAATTCGCGCTTTGCGCGCCCACTACCCGCGCTTTAGCTATCTACGAGAGTATTTGCCCGAGGTTTACCAACGCGATGAGACCTCGGCGCACTTCCTGGACCGCTACCTTGCCAACACCGAGGGGATGTTCACGCGAATGGAAGGGCTTATCGCACAGGCGCAGGTCTTCTTCGGTAGCCGCAGTGTCCCCGCCGATGCGGTGACGTGGTTAGCCGGGTGGATCGGCCTGGTTTATGACCCGACCTTCACCGACTACCAGCGACGTTTATTGCTGGACAACGCATTGTACTTCTACTCGCGACGCGGAACTCGCCTGGGGATTATCCAGGTGGTGTGGGTGACCCTGGCACCGCAATCCGAGACGTTGATCTTCACCGACCAGGAAAACCCGCTGTGTGCCCCGGTGCGGTTGATCGAGCTATTCGAAACTGCCTTCTATTCGATCGAAGCACTGGGTGGCACCACCGATGAACCGCTGACGACCACTGCCGAGGACCTCGCACACCGCTTCGTTGTGCTCATCGATGCAGAAATTTCCGATGACAAACTGGAGATGGTACGGCGGTTGGTGGACATGCAAAAGCCCGCCCATACCGATTTCACGGTGCGGCGGTTCTGGAATATGTTTCGTGTCGGTAGTAGCCGACTGGGCATCGATACCGTTCTGGATCGAAGCACACGCTTGGTGCCGTTGACCATCGGACAAACAGGCTTGGGCGAAGGCACATTAGGCTCAAGCTATCCCGATGATGTCACCAATGGCATCGTCATTCGCAACTAATCTTCATGGAGGGACGGCCATGGTTTCATTTGCCAGTTGTGCCAAAGATTTAGGTGACCTGCCGGTTGATGAACGCGTAAACTACGTTCTGGGTCAGGTGCTTCGCGTTCAGGAGTTTCAGCAGGAACAGGTTTATTTTCTGAATAAGGATCGCTCGCATAACCGCAGCTTGCACGGCTACGGGACGGTATGGGGGCTAGATGTTGCCATCGAACGCAAGGACGAAGGCGGTGGCACATATTATGAGGTCAGCGCGCAAAAAGGCATGGCCGTCGATACCATCGGGCGCGAAATTCACGTCTCCGGTGAACAGTGCGCCAACTTCAGCGAGTGGGTGCGCAACAACGCCGACAACCTTGACTTGAATGAGGAGACTCGGCAGACCAGCGCCTACGTTGTGCTGTGCTACGACGAGTGCTGCAAGGACGAACTGCCAGTTTTCGGCGACCCGTGCCGTGCAGAGTCCGACGCGATGCAGCCGACACGCATCAAAGACGACTACAAGCTGGATATTCGCGTCACCCCACCGCCTCACATCGAAGAACTGGCCGTGCGCCGGGTCGGTGAGTTCTTGGGCACTATCCAAATCGTGCCAGATGATGACGCGACGGTCGATGACGTGCAGGTCCTCATCACCACCCTACGCTGCTTCCTCGGCGTTGAAAACGACGAATCCGACGACGGCGATGGCGATGGCGATGGACCAGACTGTGAAAAGGTGATCGAGTTTGCGATCAGCAAGGGGTTGCACATCCCAGAGACCCGCGCCCGCGATATGCTGTACGAGACGCTACTGCATTGGGTAACACACCTTCGCCCGGCACCCCCTGCCGAGGACAGTTGTGTGCTGCTGGCCCAAATCGATTTTCGTTTGACGGCTACCGGAACAGCCGACCTGAGCAACGCCAATGCCGCCGAAGTCGACAACACCGTGCGCCCCTACCTCCTTCATACGCGCCTGTTGCAAGAGTGGCTGATGTACGGGGGCAAAGGCCCAAAGGGCGACAAAGGCGATAAGGGCGATAAGGGCGACAAGGGCGATAAGGGTGACAAGGGCGATAAGGGCGATAAGGGCGACAAAGGCGACCCGGGCGAAGGTGGCCAGGGGCGAGGGCTGCGCCAAACCTACGTTTCCGCCGCACAAATGCAGTCGATTAGCCTGGACAAAGAACAAGGCCCTGACAACCGCGTTGATCGTCCCCAGCTGACGATGTCTTTTCCCCAGCCCTATTGGAATATGGCTGTTCAACTCAGAGAACGTCAAGACGACGATTCTGACCCTAACTTTGGGGATGAGTTCGGCGGGGTTGCGTTTAACTGGGGAATTTCTGAGGAGATTCAGCGCGTGGGCTTGCGGCTATACTGGGCGACGCTCCATCGCCGGTTAGATTTTGGTCGTATTGGGCTGTGCTGGAATATCCAATGGCGTTTTAGCCAGGCCATCGAACCAGGCCAACTAAACCCGCGACCTGCAACGCAACTCATGCCGATGCAAGGACCCGTGTCGTTTTTCACATGGTCAACGTTCCAAAACGATGATGCGGACTTGCACCTACATACCTCGGAGGTGCTACCGCTGGCTTTACCGCGAGCAACGAAGCCGGACTATCTGGTGGTAAATTTGTCGCTCGCTCGGGTCTTCAACCCGCTGGAAGACGTCAACGAAGGGCCGATTGGCACGCGCGGTGGATGTGACGATATCGAAGGTGAGGATTTCCTGGGCTTTGACGTGAGGCTTGTGCTGGCGGAGCTTATCTGGGGGTTGGAAGGATGAGCGTGACATTCCTACAGTCGTTCTTTGCAGACGACGCCCCAGAACGCCCGAACTTCTACACCGGGCGCATATTAACAGCCAAAGCGCTCCAACAGGAGCAGGACTTCAACACACAGCGCGCATTGTGGCTCGGGCAGGCTATGGGCACAGGTGTGGTGAGCGGCCTGTTCGTGCGGGCTGCGAACAACGCCCAATCTGTCGAAGTAGGTGCCGGCATGGCGGTCGACCGGCGTGGCAACGTGCTTGTGCTGGACAAAGCCAAGACGTTCCCCCTTACCGACGACCAGGACGCCGAGATCGATGAAAAAGATGCGCTCTTTGTTAATTGCGTGTCCGGGGAGCCGATTTCTGGCGAGGGGTACTACCTGCTCGCGATTAGTTACGCCAGTAAGGATTCTGGCGATGCAGCGGCGTATAGTGGCATCTCACCGACCGCGAAAAACTGCTACCTGAACACCCATAGTGAGTTAGGGGTGCAGTTCAAACTCATCGACCTCGAAGACTACTTTACGCCGAACACCACCGGCTACAACGACCTCAGCGACGAGGAAAAGTCGTTGATGCCGTATTTGTATCGCAGCCAATTGGCACAGCAGGCCCTCAAGGTCGCGCAATCATGGGAAAACCTGATACTGTACCCGTTCAACAACCTGCCACACTACGGCCTGGTCGATACCCTTTACACCGACCGCGTCCTGAAAGATGTCGATGTGCCGCTGACCGTACTCTACTGGAACGACGGCAATATCGCGTTTGTCGATGTGTGGTCGGTGCGTCGCCCAGCGTATAACCCACAGGGGATGCCCTCGTTAGGTGATGTTGGCCTCGGAACATCGCAGTTTTTGCCCCACAGTAGCGAGCGCCTCACGGTCGAGCAACAGGCGATGCACCTGCAATTCCAGCATCAACTCGCCGCGATGATCGACGCAGACGACTATCCGTTGCCCCTCGCCTGGAGTTTCACCCATTTGCCCGCTGCGGGCTATCTTCCCTTCCCGCTGAGCAACCAGTTCGTCAACCCAGCGTCGTGGACCGCAGTCGAAGCAGATGTGAACAACTACCTGGAAAATGCGATA
>CAYSVE010000510.1:0-4732 GCA_964434365.1 uncultured Anaerolineaceae bacterium
ATGGAGAACATCCCCGACGACGTGATGGAGGCGGCACGTAGCCTCGGTGCAAACCAACTTACCGCGTTCATCCAGGTAATTGTGCCCCTGTCGGTAGACGGCCTCGTGCTTGGCGCAACGCTGGTGTTTACGGGTTCGGTGACGGCTTATGTGACCCCGGCTATCCTCGGTGGTTCACGGACGCTTCTGCTTTCGACGCTGCTGTATCAACGTGCGGTGACGCTCTCAGACATTAATCGAGGGGCCGTGGTCGCCGTCGTGATGATCGCAACGACGTTGGCGGTCAATCTCATATTGCGGGTGCTACGCCGATGAAAACGACACGGTGGTTGTTGCTAGGTGTGGCGGTATTGTACTTTTACCTGCTGGGGCCGTTCGTGATTATTTTCGTAGCCTCCTTCGGGGCCGATGCGACGATGGCCTTTCCGCCGCGCGGTTTTTCGCTGGCGTGGTTCGTACGCATCTTCGAGCAGCAGCAGTTTATCGATAGCTTCTGGACGAGCCTCATCCTCGGTCTCGTTTCCACTGGCATCTCGCTTATCTTCGGCATTCCGGTGGCCTACGCACTGGTGCGGTTTCGGTTCCGTAGTGCGCAACTCATCGAAACGATCTTCTCCGCCCCGATCCTCGTACCGGGACTGGTTATCGGCTTTGCCCTGTTAAACTTCTACGTGATCTTCGGTCGTATCGAGGTAATGCAGGGCTTACTCATCGGCCACACGGCGATTTTGTTCCCCTACAGTGTGCGGGTGACATCAGTAAGCTTGCGTAACCTCGACCCGAACATCGAAGAAGCAGCGGTCAACTTAGGTGCGAACCGCATCCATGCGTTTCTGCTGGTGGTGTTACCAAACATCCGCGCAGGGATTGCCGCTGCGTTCATCCTGGGTTTTATTACGTCCTTCAATAATGTGCCGGTTTCGCTGTTCCTCAGCGGGCCGGGTGTGACGACCTTGCCGGTATCGATGCTCAGCTACATGGAATACTACTTCGACCCGACCATCGCAGCGCTGTCGACCATTCTTGTGATATTTTCGATCATATTGGTGCAATCTGCCGAACGCCTACTTGGACTCTCACGGTTTATTTGATGGCCTACCTTGACGTTGCAAATTTACGAATCGAATATGAACGCGGCGTACCGACCATCGATAACTACGACCTCTCCATCGAGGAGGGCGAGCTTGTCGCACTGTTGGGGCCAAGTGGCTGTGGTAAAACGACTACCCTGCGTGCCGTGGCGGGTTTCATCGAGCCTGCGAGTGGGCGCATTAGCGTGGCTGGCAAAGACTACACGCGGCTACCGCCCAACAAGCGCGACATCAGCATGGTGTTCCAGAGCTATGCACTGTTTCCTCATCTGTCAGTTTTCGACAACGTTGCTTTTGGCCTCAAAATGCGACGTGTTGCCAGCAAAGACATCACCCGACGCACCCGCGACGCATTGGCGATGGTGGACCTTGCAGGGTATGAGGATCGCCGACCGGCACAGCTTTCTGGCGGGCAGCAGCAACGCGTTGCGCTGGCCCGTGCAATCGTTGTCGAGCCGTCGCTTCTTCTCTTCGATGAACCGCTGAGTAACCTCGACGCCAAACTGCGTATGACTATGCGAACTGAAATTCGCCGTTTGCAGCAGCGCCTCGGCCTAACGGCCCTCTACGTCACGCACGATCAGGTCGAAGCGCTTGCGATTTCCGACCGTGTCGTCGTGATGAACAAAGGCAAGATCGAGCAAATGGGCGACCCGGAAACGATTTTCACGCACCCAGCGACGGCCTTCGTGGCCGATTTTATGGGTTTCGCCAATAAGTTCGCCGCGACGATTTCCGCACGAAATTCAGACACGATCACCGTGCAAAGTGAAGGCCACACATTGATCATCCCGACACATGATGGAAGCGGCTCGCGCGACCCGGTTCTCGTGTACTTTCGGCCCGATGCCGCTGCACTTCATGGCGCAGCGACAGATACCACGCTACCCGGGGACATTCTGCTACGCACATTCCAGGGAGGTGTGATGGAATATGTCGTTGCGACGGCACTCGGAGAGTTTATTATTCACCAGCCGAGCACAGCCCCCCGCTATGACACCGGGTCTATCCACATATCATTCGACACTGGCAAGCTCAATTTGATCGCACCATGACCGACTTACAGAAACACATTCGTTGCAAACCGGGCGATGTCGCGCGCTACGTCCTTCTCCCCGGTGACCCGGCCCGCGCACGACGCATCGCAGAGCACTTCGATGACGCGCGACTTGTCGCCGAAAACCGTGAGTACGTCATCTTCAATGGTAAAACGGGCGGTGTCGACATCAGCGTGTGTTCGACCGGCATCGGCGGGCCATCTGCCGCGATTTCACTGGAAGAACTCACCCGCGTGGGGGCAAACACGTTTATTCGTGTGGGGTCGGCGGGTGGTCGTCAGCCGGATATTCCCATTGGCACGTTGTGCATCCTCACGGCGGCCTATCGTGGAGAAGGCACCTCGCATGAGTACCTACCGGCAGCATTCCCCGCAGTGGCCGACCTCGCCGTGACCAACGCGCTAATCCAAGCTGCTGTCGAACTGGAACATCCCCATCGCTACGGCATCGGCACCTCACGCGATGCATTTTACGTCCGTGACCACGCACTTAACGAGACACTGCGCGAGGCGGGTGTGGTCGCTGCCGAGATGGAGGCTGCCACACTCTACATCGCAGGGACGTTGCGGGGAGTCCGTGTGGGATGTGTCGTCGCGACTGACTCGAACATCTGGCTAGAAGCACAGCCTACCCTCGCGGAAAAAGAAGCGTTGTATATGCAAGGCGAACAGAAAACCATTGCGACAGCACTGCGTGCGGTGCAATTACTCGACAGGAGCACACGATGATCGACCTATTACTGAAAAACGTTCGCATCGGCGATGTGTTTCGTCACCGCCTGTTCGCGGGATGGGTGGGCGTGCACGCTGGACGCTTCGTGTACGTCGAAGCGGGTGAACCACCTGCCGAGATCGAGGCAACAGAGACGCACGACCTCGGCGGCGCCATGCTGTTGCCCGGCCTCATCGACTCACACATGCACATCGAATCTAGCTTGATAACACCGCGCCGCTTCGCCGAGGCGGTTGTGCCTTGGGGCACTACAACAATTCTCAGCGACCCACACGAGGTCGGCAATGTCGCTGGCGAAGCAGGCGCGCGGTGGATGATGGACGCATCGAGCGATTTGCCACTGCGCATCTATCATTCGATACCAAGCTGTGTGCCGGCGACCGATCCATCGCTGGAATGGACCGGCGAGGTCTTCGATACCGAGACGATCACCCGGCTCGCACAGCACCCTTCGGTGATTGCGCTGGGCGAAGTGATGGACTACGTGGGCTTACTCGGTGCAAACCCACGCTTACAACGTATCGTCGAGCGCGCCAAGGGGGCCAACCTGCTCGTGGAGGGACATATCCCCACGCTTAAGGGCACCCCACTGTCGGAATATCTCGCACACGGCGTGAGTTCCGACCACACATTGACGTTCGAAGAAAAGATCAATGAGCAGATCAGCAAGGGCGTCACGGTGATGCTGCAAACCAAGTCCATCACCCCGGAGAATATCGCGGTCGTTTTGGACTTACCCGATCCATCGCGGGTGGTGCTCATTACCGACGACATTGAACCGCCATTGCTCGTACAGGGGCATCTCTCGCGGATGATCGCCTTTGCCATCGAGGCAGGGTTACCACCGATGCACGCGTTCGCTGCGGCGACGACGTACCCGGCGCGCTACCTCGGATTGCGCCAACTAGGGGCGATTGCCCCGGGCTACACCGCAGACTTTATCGTGCTGGATGACTTCGTGGCCTTCCCACCGAAGCAGGTATACGCCGCCGGAAATCTCGTTGCCGAGAACGGTGAGATGCGCACCCTCGTGGACAGCAACCAACCGAACACACCGGCGTACCCGGCCCTGACATGGGATGTTTCGCCCGGTTTGTTCCGCCTTACTAAAGGCGATAACCCCGTTGTTACCAACGTGGTAGCGCTCCAGACGAAGAAGACGACCCTTACTAAACTCGAAACGGCGATGATCACAATAAGCGATGGCTTTGCCGCGTTCGAAGACGGGGATGACCTGGCATTGGCAACTGTGCTGGCCCGCGACGGAAAAACACACTTCACTGGCATCATCAAAGGCACCGGTTTCATGCGCGGTGCGTTCGCTTCGACTGTCGCGCACGACTGCCACAACCTTATCGTCATTGGCCACGATGCGGAAAGCATGGCAACCGCCGCACAGCGCGTTCACACTATGACCGGCGGCGTTGTCGTCGCCGACGGTGACACGGTGCTCGCAGAACTTGCGTTGCCTTACTTTGGCCTGCTCAGTGACAACCCGGTGGTCGAGGTCGCCGATGACCTGCGCACGGTCGAGGACAACTTGCGCAAACTCGGCGTGGATCATGCGCGACCTTTCCTCACCCTGTCGATCTTGCCGCTAAGCGTCAGTCCGTACGTCAAATTTACCGATCGCGGCATCATCGATACCGAAAAACGCGAATTGCTCCCTGCAATCGTAAGGTAACCGATCATCACGCTTCGGGCAGATTGTGCGATTTGTTCCGCGGCCTTACGGTGGGTAAAATCGACACTTGCACAGTAATCAGGAGTAGGAAAGATGGTGAGCGAGTTGCGCATCGACGGCCAACGGCTGTGGGATAGCATCATGGAAATGGGCAAAATCGGCGAAAC
>CAYSVE010000511.1:0-4729 GCA_964434365.1 uncultured Anaerolineaceae bacterium
GAGTTCGATGTAGGTGGGGGGGACGGGAAACACACGTGTGAGCAGCAGCGACGCAATCGCCATAGCGAAAACCAACGTGAGGACGAGGATTGCACGCCAGTTGGGTTGATCGTTTTTGGGTTTGGTGGTCACGCGCAAAGCCCCCCTTCGCGCGGCGTCTGGTTAGGGTGTGGTCGTTAGCCCGCCCGGAACAACGCCAACGTCGCCCCGAAGGCGACGATGTCGCCGTCGTTGAGCGATTGGCCGTCGGCTTCCACGGCCTGCCCATTCACCAAGGTGCCGTTGGAGCTGCCGAGGTCGGTGAGCCGCCACGAGCCGTTGATGAGCGAAAGCCGCGCGTGTGGCCGCGACACGGACGGGTCTTGCAGGGCGATTTCCCAGTTGGCCTTGCTCGTGGCCCGGCCTACGGTCAGCTCGTTCAGCAGTAGCGGTATCGTGTTGCCCTCCTGCGGGCCAGTGGTGATGATGAGCTTGCCCTTGCCGGTGGTATCGGTAATTTTCGAAATCAACGTGCCCTTTTCGGCGGCGAGGGTGTGCTCCTCTTCGGTGACCATCGCCGAAAAACGAATGACCGGCACATACAGGCGAATCTCATCGCCGTGGGCCAGGGCAAAGGGCGAATCGAGCCGTTTGTCGTTGACGAACGTCCCATTCGCGCTGCCGAGGTCGGTCAACATGAACACCCCGTCGCGGTAGTTGATGACCGCGTGCTGGCGCGAAACGTGCTGCTCTGGCACACAAATATCGTTGCTGCTAAGGCGGCCAATTGTCGCGGTGGCACCTTCGGCCAGCACATATTCCTGGCTTTCGTTGGTTTGTGGATGAACCCAGATGAGTTTGGCGAGGCCCTGCCCGTCCTGGGTTTCGTTTTGTGAGTCAGCGGGTAAGTTGTTCATGGTTGTGAGTATAGCACACTTGCGCGGTCTCGCGCCTATCTTCGTTTTTGAACTTGTGCGTATGTTAACGCATCATTGCGGCTTGTAACGGTCCGTTTTGCCGGGGTACCACTCATCGGCGAGCGCGCCACTCTCCTTGGTGATCACCAGCCCGGCGAGGTCCTTGGCAATATCGCTAAAGGCGTGGGGCCGAATCCACAGCAGGCTATCCACCTGTACGGCTACCGCCCCCTCCTCGATGAAATCGCGCGCATCCTGTATCGTGTGGATGCCGCCCGCGCCGATAATCGGCACTTCGCCCAGGCGCTGCGAGAGGGTGCGCACCATCCGCAGGACCATCGGTTTGATGAGCGGGCCGTACACGCGGCCATCCACCAGGCGACCGTTGTATGGGTCGCGGGCTGCACCGCGTGGGGCTGCCGCGACGACCAATGCGCCCGCCCCGGCATCGGCGACGACCTGTGCGATTTCGTAGGCATCGTACATGGGCAGGCGTACGAGCACTGGCTTTTCGGTGTGGCGCACTGCCGCCTCGGTGAGGGCGGCGGCCTCGTTCGCGCTGATGTCGTCTTGCAGGCCGATTTCCAGCCCGGCAACGCCGTCCACCATATCCAGCCGTTCGGCGCACTGGCGTACTTCGCTGGCGTGGGTGCCCACCACATGCACGATAACCGGTGCCGGCGAGACCTTCCAGGCATCGCGGTAGCGGCGGATGGTGCGGCTGAGGCCGGGGTTCGGCAGCCCGGTGTGGATGAGCACCCCCGCTGCGAGCGGCACGACGCGCGTCCCGTTGGCGGGGGTGCGCGGGTTGTACGTCACCGGGTTAGTGATGACGGCCCCGGCGTAGTCCACGTTGATGAGGCTGTCGTAGTCGCCCCCGAAGCCAAAGGTCCCGGCGGCAGGCATCACGGGGGAAGTTACTTCCAACTGCATTTTGCCGGGGCGCGTGATGGGGATGGTCTTCATAAGGGTGGGCGTCCGTTTCGTGTTGGCTGGCTTAAAGCTTAAGTTCGTGCAGGTCGAAGGCGGGGCCATCGGTGCAAACGTATTTGTCGCCCTCGCCCTTGTGGCGGACCATGCACGCCTGGCACGCGCCTACCCCACACGGTAGCAACCCCTGGAACACCCCGAACACGAGGTTTTTGTCGGTCGTGGCGCGTAATTCGTTGAACAGGTTCCACAGCGCGGCAAAGCGGAGGTGTTCGTCGTCGGGCGGTACCAGGGCAAAAACCTGGTCGGCGATGCCCACCGATGTCACGACATCCTGCCAGTTGAGCGTGTCGCCGGGGTTGCCTTCGCCACGTATCACTTCAACCTCGGGGGGGAGCATGGCGATGGGGTATGTTCGGGCTGCGCCCAGCAGCACCAATGTCACGGCGATATTGTTGCTCAGCAGCGGCGGAATCATCATCCGCAGCGGGGTTGGGGGGGTGTCCTGGGCGATGAGCAGCACGTTGCGCAAGTTGCGCCGAAAGCGAAAGGGTTGGCCGATAGGCCCCATGAGGCTTAGTTCGGTGCCGACGGGGTACTTCTCGTGGGCGGGCCGTTCGACGATCATGTGGCTGTTGCTCACGCTGGTCGGCCACCACTGGTCGCGCAGGTACGGGTCCCAGGTTTCGGCGGCGTCGGCACGGCGTACCAGTACCGATTGCCCGGCCTTCATATTGTAGAGTTCCGGCTCTATCCACATTTCGATGATCTGGTAGCCTTTGCCGCCATCGCGCAGGCGCTGGACAATCGCGTTAGTTTCTTTCATGCGAGCCTTCGACTAGAATGAGACTGTTGGTATTTTAGCCTAACTTGAGGCCAGGCATGCAACCTTTTATCATATTTGGCACGCGGGGGCGCACCTCCACGGTAGAGGAGGGCGAGTTCTTTTGCCCGCAGTGCCAGCAACAGCGCGAGTACGAACGCAAACGCGCGCGCAACTACTTCTCGTTGTACTTTGTTCCACTCATCCCACTCGGCGAAGGGCAGGAGTTTGTGGAGTGTAGCTTTTGCCACAATGCCTTCGACCCGACGGTGCTGCTGTTGCCGCCGCAAAAGCGGCCTATCCCGCTGGCCGAACAACTCAACGGCCTGAAGGAGCGCCTGGAGGCAGGGACCCCGGTGGAATACGCGCTGCGCGACCTCACCGCTGCCGGGCTAGACCGCGACATGGCGCTACAGATGGTGCAGCAGCAAATTGGTGAGGTACGGCAGCAGTGCCCCACCTGCGGCCTCAGCTATGCCGATGGCGTGCCAACCTGCGCCGAGGATGGCACGGCTCTCTCTTGAGTTATGCCGCCATGCAGGTTTTTATCGACAAACTGTTTAGCAACCTGGGGGGATAACCGATGTCTGATGCTCAAGAAGAACGCGCGATCATGCGCATCTACGACGATAGCGCCCTAACCGAAGACCTGCAAGACGAGGACGCGAACGTGCTGCTAAAGTGGAGCGAGAAGGCCGTGGGTGCCCTCGCCCGCCGCGACATGGACGACGAGACATTCGACGGCCAGTTTAAAACGCTGCGACGACTCATCAAGCGGGTGAACACGTTCGTGGGCGAGTTCGCGAATATGGACGAACCCGAACGCGCCGAACGCGTGGCGAAAATTGCGGAGTCGGCGCGGGAAATCGGCTTTAACGTGACCGACGCGCAGCTACAAACCATGCTGCAAGAAAACCGCATAGGCAACTTTTTAGACATGCTCACAGAAGGGACTGGGGACCAAGATGGCGAAGAAGAGCGGCAATAACAACCGGTCGACCCTCGGGACGATCCTCGCGGGGGCGATTGTCGTCATCGCGCTGGTGATTTCGCAGTTGACGGGCATCGACCTGTTGGCGCTGCTGGATGAGGGCGCTGCACTCACGGGCGATACAACCCAGGTGGCCCCGCCCCCGCCCGATACCCTCCCCGAGAGCGTCCCGCCCGATACACTGCCGGAGTCGGTGGGGGTGCAGCGGTTGACCGTGGGGCAAGGCACAGGCGGCCAGAAGGGCTTCTGGACGGTGTACTTCAACGCGCCCACGGGCAACAGCGACCGCTCGACGTACGTGAACGGCATCGATGTGCCGTTGGCAACCGCCATCGATAACGCGCAGGCGACGATCGACATCGCCGCGTTCGAGTTCGACAACGAGGTGCTCACCGAGGCGGTCCTCAACGCCCACCGGCGCGGCGTGCGCGTGCGGGTCGTCACCGATGACGAACACGGCCTCGAAGAAGAGGATGAGTCCATCCCGATGTTCATCGAGGCGGGCATCCCGGTGGTCGACGATGACCGCAGCGCGTTGATGCACAACAAGTTCATGATAATCGATAACCAGGTGGTGTGGACGGGTAGCTGGAACTACACCAGCAACGGTACCTATCGCAACAACAACAATGCCGTGGCCATGCGCAGCCAGCGTGCCGTCCGCGCCTACCAAACTGAGTTCAACGAGATGTTCGAGAACGAGTCGTTCGGCCCGCGCTCGACGAGCAGCAGTGTCTCGTTTACACAGGATGGCACCTCAGTCGAAATCTTTTTCGCGCCGGAGGACGATGTGGTGACGGCGATCACCGAGGAAATCGCCGCTGCACAGGAGCAGGTGCGGTTTATGGCGTTTTCGTTCACGCAGGACGACATCGGCCAGGCGATGCTCGATGCGGCTGCGCGCGGGATTACGGTTGGTGGCATCTTCGAGTTGCGCGGCAGCGAAACGCGTTTCAGCGAACTGACGCGGCTGTACTGTGCGGGGCTACCGGTTCGGCAGGATGGCAATAACTTCACGCTGCACCATAAGGTCATCATCCTCGCTGACGATACGGTGCGCACAGGGGCGTTCAACTTTAGTGCCAATGC
>CAYSVE010000512.1:0-4723 GCA_964434365.1 uncultured Anaerolineaceae bacterium
TACCAATCCGATCCGCAGGAATATTTGCGATGCGTCGACAATCGAAGTGGTGACCATGCGCTCCTGCGCCAGCAATTGGTCGAAGCACACGTTGCCGACAATATCGAGGAGAAGCGCGACCCCGGCCATGGTTGTGTACAGGCGCACCTGCGGCCCATACCCAAACAGCCACGCTGCGCAAACCATCCCCACTACTGCGATGAGGCCGAGGCCTGCCTGCAACGTGAGCGCGGCAGAAAAATAGTCGGTCGCGCGGTCGGGGTCGCGGGCGACATCGCGGATGATGATGTAGCCCATGCTGAAGTGGCTGATGACCGTGGCGATAACCACCAGCGCGCCCACCGTGCCGAAGGCGCCATAGGCGGCCTCGCCCAGCCAGCGGGCCAGCACCAACTGCCACACGAACAAGGCCCCCTTGCTGAACAGGCTGTTCGCGGCCAGCGCCCCGACGTTCCGCGCTGCCGTTTGCATCAGTTGGTGGCGCGCCCGTGCACGCTGCGCACATAGCCGCTACGAACGGTACGCGTTTCTTCGACGGAAATGAAGGCATCGGGGCTGACGCCGCGGATGATGTCGATGACTTCGTTGGCTGCGCGCCGCTCGATGATGCAGCGGACGAGCATCACGTGGCCGTCCTTGCCTTCGCCGTTGGTTTCGGTGACGCCGAACCCGGCATCGCGCAGTGCCACCGCGATTTCGTGGCCCATGCCGGGGCTAACCACGTTCACGCTGAGGTAGCCCTTCACGAAGCGGCTCTCCACGATTTGGCCGAAGTAACCGCCGACCGCGAAGCCGCCAGAGTAGGCGATGAGAATGACCGGGTTGGTGAGGTCGTTGACGACGAGGCCGGTGGTGAGCGCGAAAATCGTCGCCTCGATAAAGGCGAAGATCGCCGCGACGGTTTTGCGCCCGCGTGTGATGAGAATCATGCGGATGGTGAACATGCCGTTGTTTAGCACGCGCAAAAAGAACAACAAAACCGCAATCGCGATGACGGGTAGGTCCATGGGTGAGGTTCACTCCTGTGTGCGCTAAGCACGATACCCCCGGCCTACGGTTGGGTCAAGCGGTGGGCGGGTTTTGAATCAGTTTGTGTACAAGGGGGGATGCATCGTTGGGCCACTGCAAAAACTGAGATGGCCGCTACGCGAATGTGGTGTTTTGGTGGGCGAGGCCATACCTCGCCCCTACACAGGTGTGCGGTGGCGGCTTAGCCGTCCCAGGTATTGCTGATTTCGCCCTCGCCGACCGGCTCTTTGGTGGTGGTGATGCTGGTCCACTCCGGCTTATCGCCGCGCAGGTGGGCGAAGACGGGCTTCTCGTTGCGCAGGATATCCACGAGTACATGAATATCGCGGAAGGCGTAGAACATGTAGCCCTTCTTGCTGGCAGCATCGAAAACCGGCTGCGGGTAGACGCTGTCGTCGGTAAGGCAGTACACATCGAGGGTGTACTCGTCGCCGTGCAGGCGCACAATGGCCTTCAGATCCACGGTCGTGCCCTGGAAGTCCATGTGTTCGAGTTGGCGTAACACCACCATATACTCTTTCACTTCGAAAACTGCTGTATCGGCCATGAGGTCCGCTCCCTGGTTAATCTGCGAATGTGTTCCGATCGATTATACCGTTATTCGAGTTCCTGCTGCACGGTCTTCAGCAGGGCATCGGCGTGCAGTTCGGTGAGGGTGTAGCACGGCCCGCCGAGGCGGTCGGCGAGTTTGTTGGCGAGGCCCTGGTCGAAGGCGGCGTGCTCCATGTTGATGGTAATGGTTTTGATGTGCTCCTCGCGAATCTGGTCGGCGATGCGGTGGGCTTCATCCTGTGGGGGCTGGCCGTCCATACTCACATTGCCCGCACCGTCCGTCAACAGTACGATGAGCGGCAGAATATCGGGGCTGTGGTTCAGTTCGCGGCGGACGGTTTCGTAGCACAGCCACAGGCCCGCGCTGAGGGGTGTCTTCCCGCCGACGGGGATGTCGGCGAGGGCGTTTTTGGCCAGCACGACCGAGTTGGTCGGCGGCAGTACGAGGTGGGCGCGGTCCTTCTGAAAAACTACCAGGCCGACGCGGTCGCGGCGCTGGTAGGCATCGGTCAGCAGAGACATAATCGCGCCTTTGGTGGCCATCATACGCTCGCTTACGGCCATCGACCACGAGGCATCGACCGCAAACAAAATGAGATTGGCGGCCTTACGCACGCGGACCTTCTTTTGCAGGTCGCTTTTCTTTAGGGCGTAGGCCATGCCGGTCTCGGTTTTTTGGCCTTCGCGGGCCTGTTGGTGTGGGGCAGCGGCGCGCAGCGTCGCATCGAAGGCAATGTCGGTGTAGTCGCCACGGGCGGGGCGGGCCTGCACATAGCGCCCGCGCTTGCGCTCGGTACGGGTGCGGCTGCGACGCCCGCTTTGCTTACGCGTCATTTTGTCGAGGTCGGTTTGCAGCTTCTTCTCGGCCTGGAATTCTTCCCCCGCTTCGACCTTCTGGCCGCCTTCCCACCAGTATGCGTCGCGGTTGTCGAACACGTTTTGCGGGGTGGCATCGGTTTGGCCGAAGTCGGGGACTTCGAGTTGGTTATCGCTGGCTACCGATTGGCTTTTTTTTTCACGGGCGATTGTTCGCCGTCGGCATCGGGTTCGATGTCGTCGCCTGCGCCCCACTCGCTCTCGATTTCCGACATTTGATCTTGCAGGGCGTCCATGCTCATCTGCGCGTCGGTGAATGGCCCGCGCTTCAGGCGGTGCGGAATCGCGAGTTCGATGGCAAGCAGAATGTCGTGTTGGTTCACCTGGGTGCGGCCATCGAAGGCGGCGTGGGCACGGGCCGCCTTGAGAATCACGAGGTCGGCGCGGTGGCCGTCGATTTGCAGGCTGCTCGTCATGCTGGCGATGGTGTACAGATCGCGGCGGGTGTACTGCACGCGGTCGACGATTTCGCGGGCGGCCAGTATTTTCGCGGCGAGCGACTCCTCCGCGCCGGACCAATCGGCGAGGAATTGCTCGGCATCGGACTCGTACGCGATGTGCCGCTCCAGGATTTCCATGCGGTCGGCGGCGGATTGAATGCCGTGCACCTCGACGGAGAGCGCGAAGCGGTCGAGGAGTTGCGGGCGCAGGTCACCCTCTTCGGGGTTCATCGTGCCTACGAGTATAAAGCGCGCCGGGTGGCTAAAGCTGATGCCCTCGCGCTCCACCACGTTGATACCCATCGCGGCGCTATCGAGCAGCAGGTCGACGACGTGGTCGTCCAGCAGGTTCACCTCATCTACGTAGAGGATGCCCCGGTTAGCATTGGCGAGCACGCCGGGCTCGAAGTGACGTTCGCCGCGCTGGATGGCCTTTTCGATGTCGAGGGTGCCCACAACGCGGTCTTCGGTGGCGCTCACGGGCAGGTCGACGAACGGAATGGTGCGCTTTTGCACGGGCGGCTCGGTGCCGTTGCCGTAACGGTCGCGCATGTCGTCCGACCAGCTTGTGGGGCGGGCCGGGTCATCGTTGTAGGCGCTATCTGCGATCACGTCGATTTCTGGGAGGAGGGCGGCCAGGGCACGCGCCGCCGTCGATTTGCCCGTCCCGCGCTCGCCACGAACCAGCACACCGCCAATGCGCATATCGACCGCGTTGAGGATGAGGGCGCGCTTCATGCGGTCCTGGCCGACGATGGCGGTAAAGGGGTAAACGGGTGGTCTTTTGGTCATAGGTCGGTTTCATTCATAGTTTAGCATCAGGTATTCGATTATAGCGGACGCTCACGCGGTGACAATGGCCTCGGCGAACCATCCCAGCGCGTGGGCGACGGCCCGTAGCTGGTTTGTGCCTGGCGAGATTTTGCGCGATTGGTAGGTGAGGGCATCGCCGACGGCGCTATAGGTGCCAAAGGGCGCGTTGAGTAAGGCTTCGCGCAGGCGGTCGTGGGGTAGCAGCACTTGTGCGGCGTAGTCGCGGGGTTTGCTGATGCGCACCCAGTAGGCGTAGTCGAACGGGCCATCGCCGAGGGAGAGCTTCACTTCGGGGACGGTGGCCCCGGCGTTTTCGCTCGGGCCGATGATGGATAGCTCGCCAGCCGCGCGTTTTGCCAGTTTGACGATGATGGTCACTTTGTCGTCTTCGGCGGTGAGCGACAGGCTCGTGCCATCGACCACGCCGCTGTAGGTGCGACGATGCAGCACAAGGCCGAGTTCCGCAGCGACAGCATCCCACGGGCCGGGTTGGGTGTCGCCGAACAGGTTTTTCAGCAGGTTCATTCGTTTTCCAGTTGCGGTTGAATGGTTGGGGCAAGGGCGGTCGAGTCGAGCGTGCGTGCGGCTTGTACCGATAGCTCGACAACGCGCCGCTCATCGCCCGTTGTAAATGTGAGGAGCATGCGCCCGGGCAGTGGGCCACGGAAGGTATCGGGCAGGGTGGCGCGCAGCACATCCAAAACAGCGAGGGCGCGCGATTCGGCGTCGTCGAAGCTGGTGATGGGCAGGGTAATTTCGACATCGGTTTGCATGATGGAAAACCCGCGCAACGTGCCGTCGCGGGCCGTGCATGTTTCGCCGAATTCGTAGATGCTGACGAGGTCCCAGTCGAGGTCGGCGTCGGTGAGCGCGTTTTCGACATCGCTGATGACTTCCGGTAGGGGTTCGCGGTGCCACCAGAAGCGGCAACTGCCGTCATCTACGGCGATCACATCGGTAGGGCCGGGGGTGGGGGTTGTTGATGGGGCGATTGTCTGGGTGAGCGCGAGGAT
>CAYSVE010000513.1:0-4715 GCA_964434365.1 uncultured Anaerolineaceae bacterium
GGCTGTCGAGGCAGGCGTGGACCTGCTCGCGACCGGCCCCCATGTGCCGATGCCCGTCATGGAGGGGGCGATTGTTGCGGTGGCGGATGCAGTGCGCGCTGGTCGTATCTCCGAGGCGCGCCTCGATGAGGCCGCCGCGCGCGTGCTGGACTCAAAAGCTCGCTATGGCGTGTTGGGTTGGTCGCCGCTGGACCCGACGAGCGCAGAAGGTCGGGTACGTGCGGCCAACGGTGAGCAAATGGTGGAGGCGCTTTTTCGCGCGGGGGTTACTGTCGCATACGACGACAACAATTGGTTACCATTCGATGACGAGGCTGAAGTGATGCTGGTTTACCCCGGCACACGCAGCCAAATTCGGCGCGATTGCGCACCCCTGCACCCGAACCTGCAACCGCTCGCTGTGCAGAATTTCCCCTCTGCCACTGATATTCAAACGGCGGCGGAGGCAGCAGTGGGGGTCGGGGCGGTGGTGGTGTTCACACAAAACGCAATCGACAAACCCGAGCAAACTGCGCTCGTCAATGCGCTGCCAGCTGAGAAAACGATCGTGGTCGCCTTCTGGTCGCCGTACGATTGGCTGGGCTTCCCGGCTATTGCAGGTTACGTAACGACCTACAGCCCTGCCCTGCCTGCGATTCCAGCAGCGTGTAGTGTTTTGTTCGGTACAGGGCCGACTGGGGCGCGTCTGCCACTTGCCTTGCTTGAACAGCGCCCGGTTTCGCGTTAAGTTAAAGACCATAACGGATGGAGTGCATAAAACCGCATGGGGACCCTCAACCCGGATTTGCTATCCAAAGACATGGACGCCGTGCTGAATGACGCGGTCGAACTGAAAGACGAATATCGCAAGAACCTCATCATGCCGGAGCTTGTGCTTTTGGCGATGCTTCGCAAAAAGGGCACCGCTGCCGACCGCATCCTGACCAAGTTCGCTAACGAGCGCGGGATGGAAATGCAGCGGATGGAGCGTCAGGTTCACCTTGCGGTAGAAAGCCGCCGCGACCAAAACGGCAATCTCGATTTCGTGGCGCGGGGGAATCGGCTGGTGCCGCTCTCTCGACAGACCATCGTCATGCTGGATGACGCGCTCGGGGCTGCCGAGGCGATGGAAGAGGTCCGTGTCGACACGGACCACGTGCTAAGCGTACTCGCAGAGAGCAGCATCAGCACGAGCGGCCTGCTGCGGCAGCACGGCGTCACGCCTAAGTCGATACAGGACATCAAGCTGGATAGCAGCCAGATTCTTCGCCGCGATGGCACGACGAATGATTTTGTGGCCAGCGCGAAAACCGGCAACCTGAAGGCGGTCTACTTCCGCGAAGACCTGCTGCGCGAAATGATCAACATTCTCACGCAGTCGGTGAACCGCCACATCATCCTCGTCGGGCCAGATGGCGTGGGCAAGCGCACCCTGGCCTACAGCCTTGCCCTGCTGATGAGTGAGGGCAAAGGCCCCGCCGGGTTGGAAAGTCTCGTTCAGGTCGATGAGGCCGCGTTGCTCGACAGTGATCACAAAGCGATACGTGCCGGGCTAAATAAGGCCCGGGGCGGCATCTTCTTCGTGCCGCACCTGCATCGGTTCTTCGGTGGGCCGGTGAAAGCGGAGTTCAGCAAGGCTACGCCGCAAATTCAAAAGGCGTTCCTCGACGAGGACCCGGTGATTATCTCCACGACGACCGAAATGCTCTACAATGAGCGGCTGGCGAACATCAGTGCGATTTCGGAGAACAGCCAGCTCCTGAATGTACCGGAGCCGTCGGTCGAAGAAACGATCGAGATGTTGAAGATCATGAAGCCACACCTTGAGTCGGACTATGATCTTGAGGTGAAAGAAGTTGCGCTGGTGTTGGCGGCACGGCTCGCGAAACGTTACCTTACGGAGACACCGCTGCCACGTAGTGCCGAACATCTGGTGCACCGCACCGCTGCGATGATTAGCATGAGCCAGCAGTCGCATTTGGCGTTCCGGCCCAAGCTAGATGACACCACCACACTCGATGCGGAGGACATCACACTCACGGCCAGCCAGATGACAGGCATCCCGGTGAGTAAGCTCGGCCAGGACGAGCGCCTGCGCTATGCCAGCATGGTCGAGCACCTGAAGGAGCGCATCATCGGCCAGGATGAGGCCGTGTTTGCCGTCAGCCGGGCGATAAAAACCGCGCGTGTCGGCCTCAAAGACCCGAAGCGGCCCATCGGCGCCTTCTTGTTCCTCGGGCCTACCGGCGTCGGCAAGTCGGAGTTGGCGAAGGTGCTGGCGGAGTTCATGTTTGGCAGCGAGGACGCCATGCTCCCGCTCGACATGTCGGAGTTTCAGGACGAGAGCAGCCTGAACCGCCTTATCGGGTCGCCGAGCGGCTACGTCGATAGCGAGGCGGGTGGCCAGCTTACTGAGCGGGTGCGCAAGCAACCGTATATCATCGTGCTGTTCGACGAAGTCGAGAAGGCACATGCTCGTGTGCTCGACATTCTGTTGCAGGTCATCGAGGAAGGCCGTTTGACCGACGGGCGCGGCAACACGACACGCTTCGGTGAAGTGGTGATTATCCTCACCAGTAACCTTGGTGCCGAGCACCTCGCAACCCCGGTCATCACCGAGGACATTCGCGAGGAAGCCATGGAGGAAGTGCGCGATTACTTCCGGCCAGAGTTCCTTAACCGCCTCGATGAAGTCATCATGTTTAATGCGTTGGATGACGAAAGCCTGTATCGCATCCTCGGTTTGTTGCTCAACAAGGAGAACAAGCTCGCGAGTGATCGTGGCCTCGAACTTGAGTTCACCGAGGCGTCCCGGCGATGGATGCTCGACCAAAACGATGAGCCAGAATACGGTGCGCGTCCGCTACGGAGAATCATCCGGCGATACGTGCGCGAGCCGCTGGCGGACTTTTTGCTGCGTGCCAACCCGCCCGCGGGCACCGTCGTCCGCATCGACCATCCCAGTGGGGCCGATGGCCTCACATTTGCAGCCCTTGTCGATGGTAAGGAAATCACAGTGTAATGAGCGACGATACGATTCATACCCGGCCTTCGGGCTGGCGACGACCGAAAACCGGTCTCGCTGCGTGGGAGGCCACGGTTGGCTACATCAGCGCGGAGCATAGCCCTGATGCACAACTGACGTTCCGTGCGTACCCCAGTGGCGACACGCAGGCCTGGGCAGCAGCGGTGACCTGGGCCGGCTTCAAAGAGGAGGTGACCGACCGCACGACCATTGCGGAGGCGCTCCGTGACCTCTGGTTGCAGGTCGAGCAGGTACACGCGATATTCAAAACGGCGGAAGATGCTGCCCGACGCCCGGCAGACTACAGTGACTTGCAATGGCTAGAGGCCGATACACGCGATGCCATCGAGCGGCTGTTGTGGGTAAGCCGTGTTGTGTTCGATGAGGATTGGGTGCTTATCGTCGTGTACCAACCGTCTGACAACCCACAGATGCGAGTGCAAATGCGCCTGCTAGCGCGCGAGAATACCGTATCGATTAGCGGGCGTGGGCCATCGATGCGCGATGCCTGCACACAGCTATACCGCAACGCCACCCCTTATTTTTCTGGTGCGAAAGGTTAACCAACACAATGACAGAAGTGAACCCAAGAATTTTTCGTAAGTACGATATTCGTGGCCTGGTGACAGGCGACAATCCGCAGATTACACCAGAACTCGCGGAACTCGTCGGCAAGGCGCTCGGGACGTACCTCCCGAAGACTTTTGGTACCGAGCGCGTGTTCGTCGGCAGCGACAACCGCCTCACCTCGCCACCCATCAAAGCCGCGATGATTTCTGGCCTGGCTTCCACCGGCATGAACGTGACAGACATCGGCGAGGTGCTCACGCCGACCGTCTACTTTGCCTCGGCAAGCTATGGTGAAAAAGGCGCGGGGGTGATGATCACCGGTAGCCACCTCACCACCGACTACAACGGCATCAAGATGGCGTACAACAACCTCGCCCTTGCCGATGAGCAGATTCAAGCACTCCGCGAGATCATCGAGGCGGACGGCTTTGCTACAGGTGAGGGCGACGTTACGAGCGATCCCGAGATGATCAACAAACACATGGAGACGATCACCGGTAAGGTGAAACTCGAACGCAAAATGAAGATCGTCATGGATGCGGGCAACGGCCTTAGCGGGACGTACTTCCCTGCGGTGTTGCGCAACCTCGGTGCTGAGGTGATTTGCCTCTACTGTGAGAGCGACGGCACCTACCCGAACCACCTGCCGAACCCCGAAGACCCCGACATGACCAAAGACCTCGAAGCCAAAGTCGTCGAAGTAGGCGCAGACATCGGCCTTGCATTCGATGGTGACAGCGACCGTTGCGGTTTCATCGACGAGCACGGGCATCACATTGCAGCGGACCGCTTGCTGGCCGTGCTTGCGCGCGACCTGCTGGGCCGTATGCCAGGGAAGCCCATCGTCTACGATGTGAAGGGGTCGCTCGCGCTAACCGACGAGATCAAGAAGTATGGTGGCGAACCGGTTATGTGGAAGACCGGCCACAGCCTGATGAAGCGAAAGATGAACGAAATCGGTTCGCCGCTGGGTGGCGAGGTGAGCGGGCACCTGTTCATCGGTGAGGAGTACTACGGCTTCGACGATGCGCCGTTGGTCGCGCTGAAGGCGCTGCAAATCTTCTCCAAGTCCGACAAGTCCATTTCAGAAATCTTCGAAGAAATCCCCAAGCTTGTGGCAACGCCGGAGATCATCCTCTCC
>CAYSVE010000514.1:0-4714 GCA_964434365.1 uncultured Anaerolineaceae bacterium
GCCACCCGGCCCGCCTGTGCCGAAGTCACCATCGTCATCGTCGCCAGCATCGTCGTCGTCGCCGGTCTCGTCGCCAGCATCATCGTCGATCGGCTCGGCGTCAGGGATGACCAGTTCTTGCCCAACGAACACGACTGCAACATTCTCTATATCGTTGGCCTCGGCAATCGCACTTGTTGAGACCCCGAAGCGTAGCGCAATACGGAACAGGTTGTCGCCCGGTTGTACGGTGTACACCACCGGGGCGTCAGTATCTTCTTCTTGCGCAGATAGCGCAGCAGGTGCCAGCATTAGCACCAGCAGGCCCAGTACCACACTCAAACGGCGCATAATCTCTCCTTTTTGGGTTACGGGGTCCAATATTCTACAGTTTAGCATGCCTGCTAAGTTTATGCTGCAACCCCTGGCCGCCCTGTTTCATACGAATAGTCAACGACTTAATGCGCTCAGTTCCCGCTGTATCTATGTAGGTGGCACAACTTTTACAATTTCTATATATTTCGGCGGAAATTTGGCAAGAGTACACAGTGCAGGCAACCGGTTTTTAGCCCATTTTTTACCAAGCAGTTACTTTTGACCATTTTTATAATGTTCCCCTGTTATTTTGTTGGCAAAAGTTCACAAACACGACGGAGAGAGCTGATGACAGACTATGTAGTTCCCGATAGCGCAAAAGAGAGCGCCGAAGCCCTGCTGAAGTGGGCCAGCGATAACGGCGTCGAGGAAGTCGACGCCCGGTTTATCGATATTCGTGGCATGGTGGAGCATTTTAGCATGCCGCTGGCCATGGTCGAGGCAGATATGTTCGAAGAGGGCCTTGGCTTCGACGGTTCGAGCGTGCGCGGTTTCCAGTCGATCGACCAGTCCGACATGATCCTCATCCCGGACCTCTCTACCGCATTTATCGACCCGTTCTTCAGCGCCAAGACGCTGGCCTTCTACTGCTTTGTGTGGGATCCGATCAGCCGTGAGCAGTACACCCGCGATCCGCGCGGCATCCCGGCGCGTGCGGCGAAGTACCTGTCGGAGAGCGGCATCGCCGACATCTCCTACTTCGGGCCAGAGGCCGAGTTCTTCATGTTCACCAACGTGCAGTACAAGGTGGATGCGAATGTGAGCTACTACGAGGTCGATAGCCACGAGGGCTTTTGGAACAGTGCTTCGCCCGACCCATCCATGGCGTACCTCAACCGCATCAAGGAAGGCTACTTCCCGCTGCCGCCGAACGATAAGACGCAGGATGTGCGCGCGGCGATGGTGAAAACGCTGATGGGCGCTGGCATCGACGTTGAAGTGCATCACCACGAAGTGGGTGGTGCGGGCCAGGGCGAGATCGACCTGAAGTACGACGAACTCACCAAGATGGCAGACACGATGTCCGTCTACAAGTACATCGTGAAGAATGTTGCGGCCCAGCACGGCCTCATCGCCACGTTCATGCCGAAGCCGGTGTTCCTCGACAACGGTAGTGGTATGCACTGCCACCAGTCGCTGTGGAAGGGTGGCGAGCCGCTCTTCGCTGGTGACATGTACGCAGGCCTCAGCCAGACGGCCCTGTACTACATCGGGGGCATCCTCAAGCACGCCCCGGCCATCCTGGCCTTCGCCGCGCCCACGACCAACAGCTATCGTCGTTTGGTGCCGGGCTACGAAGCGCCAGTGAACCTGGTGTACTCCAACCGCAACCGCTCGGCGGCCATCCGCATCCCGATGTACTCCAACAGCCCCAAGAGCAAGCGTATCGAGTTCCGTGCGCCGGACCCGAGCGCTAACCCCTACTTCGCCCTCCCGGCGATGCTCATGGCTGGCCTCGACGGCATCAAGAATCAGATCGACCCCGGTGAGTCGACAGATGTCGACCTGTACGAGGCAGGCATCGAAACAGATACGGTGCCGGGCAACCTGCACGGTGCACTCGACGCGCTGGAAGCTGACCACGAATTCCTCATGGAAGGCGGCGTCTTCACCCAGGATATGATCGAAACGTACCTGGACTACAAGCGCGAAGAAGAGGCCGACGCCGTTGCGATGCGTCCGCACCCGTACGAGTTCCACCTCTACCTCGATGTGTAGTTAGTACATCTTGCAAGAGCACGAACCGCGCAGGGCAACCCCCGCGCGGTTTTTGATTTCCAACTTCGGTTGATGCGGGAGGGTTACAGCTGTCGCGCCAGTTCGATTTCGTCGCGGATGGGAATTTCGTGGACACCCGTCAGGGGGATTTCTGGCTTGTTGCGGCGGGCTTCGTGGACAGCACCGGGATACACAGCAACGATTTCGAACTCACGTTTTTGCCAGAAGCGCAATGCCGGTAGGTTGTCGTTGGTGGTGATGAGCCACACACGCTTGCAGTGTTCGGCCCTGGCTGTTTCCATCACGGCGTCGACAAGCGCTGTACCAACGCCGATTCCCTCGCGAAAGCTGTTCAGCGTGACGATTTCGCAGGCCCCGTCTTCGATGTGATACGTGAGCAACCCGTGTGGTGTGCCTTCAGCATCTTGCACAACATAGCCGGGCAGGGTGTGCGCGTAGTGTAGTTTCCCGCGGCTGATGATGCGTGTGGACCCCCAGCACTCATCCATTTTTTCGGCTATCCACCCCCGATCACTGGTCGTGAGGGTGCGGATGGAATAAGCATGTTCAGTTCCATTATTCGACATGATGAGCGCCCTGTAGTAAAGCGTAATATTTCGAGTCATCGAATATTATACCACTGTGTCAAGCCCAACCTGGCCATGAATGCCGCGAGAGATTAGCTGGCTATCATTTGCCTTGCTGCTGTAAGACGGTGTAGTATGTGCTAGTGATGGGAGCCGCTTGGAATTGTTATGGCGCACAGAATTCAGCCATCTGCCGATTTACTGGGGGCCTCGTGGCAGTTGCTGGACGCACAGGGGTGGATTCTGCTGCTTACGCGCCCAAACATGGGGAGAATCGTCCGCGCCGGAGCATCTGCGTGCGAACGCTTCGTGGGTACGACCCTCACGGACAAAACCCTCACCGAGCTGCTGGTACACCACGAAGTGCGGTCGCAGGGGCGGTCTCTGTACACGTTACGCGCGCCCGATGGCACGCACTATGCCTTCGACCTCACGGAGCAAGCCATCGAAACCGATGAGGGTTTCCATATTCTCCTTATGGGAACCGATGTTACCCGACAAGTGCGCCAGCAGCGGCAGAATACGCGTTTGTTCCAGGCGGTGATGGTGAACAACCCCTATGCCATCGCTATCTTCGATACGGAGATGCGCTATCTGGGGGCCAGCAAGCGCTGGATGACGGACTACGGTATCGAAGATCAGGAGATTATCGGGCGCACCCACTACGATGTCTTCCCAGAAATCGATGCCCGCTGGAAGACCATCCACGCCCACTGCTTGCAGGGGAATAGCGATCAGCATCCTGAAGACCCTTTCCCCAGAGGCGATGGCAGCCTCGACTATGTGCGCTGGCGGATAGACCCGTGGTATACCGAAACGAACGACATCGCCGGCATCGTAATGTTTACCGAGGTCATCACGGCACAAGTGCGCAACCGCGAGTTTGTGCGTCGCCAAACCGAACTCGAAACACAGTCCATGCACCGACGCCTGAACACCATTGTCGCGAACTTGCCCATTATCATCTATTCGTTAGACCGAGAGGGTAGGGTCGTGACATTGGAAGGCCGGAATCTGCTGGAGTTAAATATCGATCCTGACATGTGGGTTGGTTGTTCGGCGTTCGACTTGCACGGCGCGGACGAGAAATCCGCAGAATACCTGCGCCGTGGCCTGGCCGGTGAACCGCAAACCTACACATTGGAAGCAGGCGAGCATATACTCGAAACGTTTATCGAACCCCTCTACACTGCCGATGGCGAGCCTGATGGCCTCACCGCGGTATCCTTCGATATAACGGAGCGCGAACAAGCGCGCCGCACACTTCAGGAGCGTACCAGTGACCTGGAGCGTTCCAACGCCGAGCTAGAGCGCTTTGCATTTATCGCCTCCCACGACCTGCAAGAGCCACTCCGCGCCGTGACCGGTCACCTACAAATATTGAACCGCCGCCTTGCCGACATACTGACAGAGCGTGACCAGCACCATATGGACTTCGCGGTGGATGGTGCCAAGCGCATGAAGCAGTTGATCGAGGATTTGCTGTTGTACTCGCGGGTACAGCGGCAGCTGCAACCGTTTGCCCCGGTAGACCTGAATGTGGTCGTGAGGCATGCCCTTCGTAACCTCGAAGCCGATATTCGAACGCAAAAGGCGTCAATCGCGATACAGGGCCTTTTGCCCACCGTCACCGGAGATGCCGGTCGCCTGACGCAAGTTTTCCAAAATCTGGTCTCAAACGCAATCAAATTCCACGGCGAGCAACGGCCCGTCGTGCGCATAGATGTAACCGAACAAGCCGATGCGTGGCGCGTCAATGTGCACGATAATGGCATCGGGGTTGCGCCGGACCACCGCGATAAAATTTTCCAGTTATTTGGGCGGCTGAACTACCGCGAGGATTACCCCGGTACGGGCGTTGGCCTGGCACTGTGCCGCGTCGTTGCCGAACAGCACGGGGGTACGGTGGATTTTGAGCCTGCCGTGCCGCAAGGTAGTATATTCTTTATCACCTTGCCAAAACAGGCGGCGAAGCTGACAACAGGTGCCGGTTAGAACCGTATGGATGACTGACATGGCAAACTACGAAGCATCGGTCGAAATATTGCTGGTGG
>CAYSVE010000515.1:0-4696 GCA_964434365.1 uncultured Anaerolineaceae bacterium
GGGGTGATCGACGGTGTGGGGGTGATGCTGGGTGTAAACGTGAGCGTGGGCGTAGCGGTGGGGGTGGGGGTTTCGGTTTCGGTGGGCGTGGCCGATGACAGGTCATCGGTGGGGGCTGCGGTCGTTTCGGGCGCGGCGGTCGTGGGCGCCGGCTCGGTCGGCGGTGTGGTGATGACTTCGGTTGCGTCGTTTTCTTCGGCCAGGGCTGCGGCGATGGCATCGGTGCCGCCCTCGGTCGGCGCCTCGGTTGCGCTCGGGTCGGTTGGCGTCGCGCTGATGGTCACTGCAATGGAGGGGGAGCCACCGAAGCTAAAGCCGTTCACCACGAAATAGCCGCCCGCCACAGCCAACGCGACGATACCCAGCACTGCCACGACAATCGTGCTGCGCGAGCGGCGTCCACGCGCCCGTGGCGCTGGCTCCACCTCGGCCTCGGCGGTAGGAACGGTGGGGTCGTCGTCGTATTCGTCGTCGAAGCCGATGTCCTCCGGCCAATCTTGCAGGGGGGTCGTCGGTTCATCGCGGATCTGCGGCATGGGTTCGTCGGTCGGCGGGGCGGGGAACTCCGCGCTGCGTTCGGTGACCTCGTACCAGTGGCGGTAGAGCGGATAGGCGGGCTGCCGGTCGATAAACATCGCACGGAACAACTCGTTGAAGCGAGTGAGGCGCGCGCTGCGGCGGGCGCTCTCGTCGGTCATAATGCCAGCGAAGGCTGTGTAGGTGTCGTTCCAAAGGCGTAGCGTAGAGGCGTAGTCCTCACCGATGGCATGAATTGTCTCGAAGAGCAGCGTGCGGTGCCCCTCGGTGATTTCTGGGGTGGGGGCTTTGGGCCGCTCTGCGATGGCGTCGAGCAGGGTGCGTTTGGCCGTCGCGAGGTTGGCCGCTGTGCCGCGCAGGCCATCGAGCCAGTTGCGATACTCGGCTGCGTCGATACCGGTCGTCGCGATGGCCTCATCGATGGCCTTGACGGCGTTTTCGAGCTTGAGGGCGGCGGTCTTAAACTCGCCGTTGGACCAATCGGGCAGGGCATTTTCGATCTCGCGCAGGCTGTGTATGGCCTGGCTCAGCGGTTTGGCCTGTGTGCCGTCTTCCAGCAGAATGCGCACATCCTCGGTCGTTTCGATGGCGTGGCGTCCGTTGAGGGCGTTGAGGGCTTCGGCGGCTTCGGCGAGGTCTTGCTGGCGCTTGACGTATGTGTCCAGCGTATCGATGAGGGTGTGCTGCCCGAGTGTTTGCAGCGCGGCCTGCCGCCAGAACTGGGTGTCTTCGAGCAGGTTTTCGTGCGCGTCGAGCACGCCTTGCATTACATAATAGGTAAACAGCGACCGAACCGCCGCCGTGCTACGCCTTCGATACAATTCCACGAGGCCCTTGCCCATCGCGCGCAAGTAGGTCTCGCGCGAGGGCATTTGCTTGGTGAAGTCGTCGAGCGTACGGCGTTCGCCCTCGTTGAACAGCGCTTCTACCGATTCGAGTAGGTCGGCGGTGCGCTTCGCATCGTACACGCCGTTGCGGTCGTTCCAGCCGCGCGCCAGCGTCGCCAGTTGATGCAGCCGTTCGGCGGCGGTACGGGCTTCGTCCGTCAGCGCGACACTTTTGGCCTGCTCGCCGAGCCGCTCGGCATCGCCCAGGCGGCCCTCATCGAAGGACTCCCAGCCGTCGGCGAGGGCGCGGCCCAACGTCCCATCGAGGGCGTGGCGCTCGATGTAATTTGCGTTTTGCACCACGCTCCGCAGTTGGTTGAACCACCCGGCCAACGTCGGGCTGATGGTCGTCACAGCGTCGGTAGCCTCGGTCAGCGCATCGACGGCCCCGGTGCGGTCGCCGGTGAGGGTGGTCGTGGCGTAGGCATCCCAGGCGGTGCGGGCGGTTTGCAGCCCGCCGACCATCTCCGCGAGCATGTCATCGAACAAGCGCCCGGTGAACGGCTCCAAATCGGCGACGGCTTGCAGCAGCCACGCGCGCAGGTCGCTGCCGTCGGCGACGGGCACGTACGTCTGGTAGCTTTCTAGTAGGCGATACAGGTCGTTCAGCAAATCGCGGAGGGTATCCCAGGCCGGGTTCGTCGGGTCGATGGCGCGGGCGGTATCGAGTGCGTGGAGGGCGTCGCGGGGTTGTTCGGCGGCCTGCCGCCCGACGATGTGCATGCTATCGGCGATTTGCATGGCAGCGTTCGTGGCGCGGTTGAGCGACGAGAGCGGCAGGCGACGGTCTGGCAGGCCCACATTCACTGCCTCGATGAGCGTTGTCAGCGCGGTGAGGCTATCGACCACGCCCCGGTACACATCGCGCAGGTCGCTCAGGTTATCGACGTCGCCGCTGGCCTCTAGCCGCACATCGACCTCATCGAGGATCGCAATCGGTTCGGTGAGGCGCAGGCCGTCGTTCTTTTCGAGGTCGCGCAGGGCCATCGCCAGCCGAAACAAATTTGGGCGCAGCAGCAATACATCGGGCATGTGCGACGTGATGCGCTCGGCGATGAGCAATTGCAACGACTGCGCGCGCAACGTGTCCGCGTCGTTTGTTACGAGGGTCTGCGCGGCCTTTTCCACTTCGCCCTCGAACATCATCGCCACCGCATCGAGCACGGCGGGCGGGGTGTCGGTTTCGGCGTCGAGCATAATCAGCGAGGTGTCGAGCAGCAGGCCTACCAACTTCGCCGTGGAACCGCGCGCCTTGCTCCGCAGTTCGTCGAGCACGCTCGCGGCACGTTCCCAGTTTGCGCTTTCGATGTAGATGAACACCGCGTCGAGGTCTGCGGAGATTTGCAGGTCGCTCAGCCGGTCCTCGATTTCGCGCTCGGCGTTGCGGGCTGCCGGGTAGCCGGGGTCCATCCGCAGGGCCGGGCGCTGCGTGTCCATCAGGCCATGGAGTTCGTCGCGGCTGCGGTCGCGGCGAAGGCGTTCGTGCACCCGCGCGAGGATGCTATCGCGCTCGCGTTCTAGCGGGGCGCGCTGCGTGGCGAGGTCGCGCCGTAGTTCGGCGATGGTGCCGTAGCGCAGGCGCGGGTTCGGGTGCAACGCTTTACTGACGACCGCTTGCAAGCCGTCCGGGGTGCGGATGTCGTCGTCTTCCTCGAAGCGTACCTCCCAGCCGCCACCGGCATCGCGCGGGACATCGGGCCTACCGCCGCCCGTTAATATGAAGTAGAGCAGCTCGCCTGTCTGGTAAATGTCGCTGAGGCGGCTGACGCCCTGCGGCGTGATCTCGTCGCCTTCGAGGAAAACCGCATTGCCCCAGTCGATAACTTTGAGGCGGTATGTCTCGCGGCTCCAGAAGAGGTGCTTTGCGTCGACATCGTTGTAGACGACATCACGCGTGTGGGCGGTTTGCAGCAGGTCCAGCAAGTGCTCGATGATGACGAGCATTTCTAGCAGGGGCAGGCGCTCGCCGCGCCCGGCGAGTTCGAGCACTTCATCGGCCACGATGAGGCCCTCGCCGCGCTCCATCACGATGTATTGATGGGCCGTACCACCGACCACGAATTCGCCGCTATCGAGCAGAGCGGTGAGTACCGGGTGGCCGCTCAGGCGTTTGAGGGCCTTGCGCTCGTTGAGTATCGATACCTCTTGCCCCGCGCGGATGGGGGGCGCGTCGTTGGGGGCGGGCCGTTTGATGACAACCGGGCGGTCGCCGCTTTGTGTGTCCACAGCGCGCAGCGTCTCGCCCGAGCGCCCGCGTGGATAGATGTAATCGTAACGGTAGCGCCCGTCAAATAGCCCCTCAGCCATTCCCATCTCCCGAAGCGTGTGGCGGCGGTGTGGATAAAATAAGAAATCGTTCGCCGCTAGAGTGTGCGTGGTGTATCCATTGTACGCAACGGTTAGAAAGCTGCAAGGGGGCCGGGGGTACTAAATGGGTGCTATTATCGAAATGGCAATTGGGCTTTTTAGCGTTTTGGCTAGTGCGCTCCGCCTGTGATGTGTATTTCGCCGCCTTTGTCGTCGTAGACGCTCACAGGGTTAGTTCCTATGGTCGAATTGCGTTTATCGTATCACCACGTCGCCCACCACCGGCAGCGATTCGCCCGCACTTGTGGCGAGCGGGTTTTCTGGCTCTGCAAACCAGTAAACGCGTGCCGCGATGTCGTATTCGCCGGGTGGTACATCTGGCGGGATGCTCAGTGGAAAGCGCGCCGTGTAAACTGCCCCGTCCGGCGTCCACGTCGAGGTTTGGCCGGGTGCGGCGTTATGCTCTGCACGGACGACGCCCGCGTCATCGAGCAAAAACACGCCGACGGAGTAGTCGAGGTTGGGCTGCGCCACTGCCGACCAGAACAGGTCCACGGCCAGCGTCTCCCCCGTACGGACGGATGCCGCAGCGCGTGCGCCGTGCAGTTGCAGCGTCTCCCCGAACACCCTCGGCTCGGCAGCGCGCGGCGGGCGGGCGTAGAGGGTTGCGCGCACATCGTCGAGCGCGCCGAACTGCGCGAAGCGCGCGTTGTATTCCTCACCGACCGGCGATTGCGTGCTCAGTACATGATGAAAGCCCGCGTCGGATGTTTCCAGCCAGGGGATGACCTGCGAGGGTTGCAGCCAGTTGACGACCCACACGCGCCCGGCATTGCGCAGCGCCGCCTCGATGTTCGGCACGACGGGTTCGTTGCCGTCGCGGTTGTTCACCCACGGCAATGTGCGGATGACCTCTGCATCGGGCGGCAGCGCGAGCAGTAACTCGTTGCTAATGGCGTTGTCGT
>CAYSVE010000516.1:0-4696 GCA_964434365.1 uncultured Anaerolineaceae bacterium
GGCGCGAACGGCCTGTTGCGCTTCTACCTGTTGCACGTGTTGCTGCTGCCGATTCTGCTGGCGATCTTCACAGGTGTGCACTACTACAAGGTCATCATCCACGGGCACAGCCTGCCACCACAGAAGGAAAATATCGGCGAGGACACCGCCAAGCGCGTACCGCTCGATAAGCGTGTGTACTTCATCCCCGACGTGCTCACGAGCGAAATGATGTGGATCGGCACGACGACGTTTGTGCTGGTGGTGCTCTCCACCTGGTTCTTCAAGGCCCCGCTGGAAAGCCACGCGAACCCGCAGGTGACGCCGCTTCATACGGTTGCGCCGTGGTACTTCCTGTGGATTCAGGGCGCGCTGAAGCTCGGTGACAAGGTGTTCTGGGGTCTCGTGTTCCCGGGGCTTGCCTTCGGCTTCCTGGCGGTTGTGCCATATATCGATGCCACGCCGAGCCGTCGCTACGCCGACCGTCGCTTTGCGATGACCGTTTCCTTCGTGTTGTTGGCCGCACTGGTCATCTTCTCCTACTGGGGCACGCCGTTTGTGGGTGTGCAGACGGCTGGCGACACCGAGGTGCTCGCCGAGATGATCCCGGATGAGCACGCCGGTTACCTGCGTCCGATCCCGAATGAGCAGCTCGTGGTAGGTGCTTACACGACTGCACAGTTCGAGGGCGATAACGCAGTAGCCGCTGTGGAAGAATTCCAGGCGCACATCGAGGAAACAGGCCAGTACGACCAGATGATGGAATTCCTCATCAACGAGCACGGCCTCAACATGACGGACATCAGCTTCACCACCGTCCCGTCCGACGCGCCGGAACTGCTGCACGCGGTCGAAGAGATGGAGCACATGCTGCACACTGAGTACAGCCAGGAACTCAACGACTCCTGGGGTGTGGTGATCGTCACCCAGGCCCAGGACAGCCTGAAGCGTACCGATGTGTTGGTAAGCTGGAACAACGTAGTGATGGATGGCCGCCGCGCCGGGCGTGATGAGAATGGCGATATTCTCTTCGTCCTCGATGAAGATGGCGAACCGCTCCGCCGTGTGAATGGGCGCTACACCTTCGTCCATGAGAACAGCGACTGGTTCCACCGTTAAACGATAACGTCGAAGCAACCACAAGCCCCTGCCAATGGGTGGGGGCTTCATTGTGACTGGAAACTCCACTTTTTAGGGAGACGTATGAATTTAGATCGAATGCTAATCGAGAAGATGGAAAATCGTATTCTCGTTGGTATCGTCAGCTTTGTGGCAATTATGGTAATTGTCGGCTGGATTGCGATCAACGAGACGGCGCGTATGGCTGCCTTCGAGCGTCAGTTCGAAGGGCGTTCCATCGAGCGTGGGGCGGCGTTGTTCAACGCGAACTGCTCCTCGTGCCATGGTGCCGATGGGCGTGGCCTGGTAGGTATCGCCCCGGCGCTCAACACCCCTCACCTCTTCGGCGTCGATTTCATCTCAGAAATCCGCGTTGAGATGCAAGACCTGCAAGATGACCTGGAAGACCTCGAAGAGGGTAGTGCCGAATACGCGGAAATTGAGGCCCGACTCGCCGAACTACAGGCCGAGAAGGACGCCTTCGCGGCGACGATCCAAACTGCGATCGACGCTGACTACGACATCGATGCGCCGGATCGCCTCGCACAAGTGGGCTGGGCTGGTGGCCTTGAGGCCTACGTGCTAACGACGCTCGTACATGGCCGCCCAACTAGCAGTAGTTACTGGCCGCAGCCGATGGCCGCATGGTCGCAGACAGCGGGTGGCCCATTGCGTGATGACCAGCTCGAGTATCTCACGTCCTACATCCTTAACTATGATACCGACTGGACCGTGGATGACCTGCTGGCCGTACAGCAGCATGCGAAGGTGCCAGTCGATGCTGCACTCGCTGCGGTATCCGACATGGAAACCGTCGGCACCGATGTAGAAGCGATCCTCGTGGAGCTTGAGAACTACACGGGCGACCCGAACAACGGCCAGACGCTCTACAACGGCGGTGTTTATGCGTGTGCCGGTTGCCATGCAAATGCAGCCATCGCCCCACTGACGGAACTCACGTGGCCGTCCGCGCCAGAGCGCCTCGCAGATCGTCCATATGATGACCCGACGCAGTATATCGTCGAGAGCATCGTTGCGCCGAACGAGTACATCGTCGCAGGCTACAATGCCAACCAGATGCCGCAGAACTTCGGCGACCGTATGCCCTACCAGGACCTGGCAGACATCATCGCTTAATAGCAGAGCTACGACGCGTAAGCACACAGCCTGCACAGGCAAAAATGTTAGCCCTTGCCCCTCGGCAGGGGCTTTTTGTTTGCGGTAGAATATCTATCGTGAAGAACTGAACAGATAAACCTGACAAAGATCACTAAGGAGCCGCGAACATGTGGAAGAAAATACTGATTATCAGCGCGCTTTTGTTTGTCGTTTCCGTGAGCGTGGTATCGGCGGTCGAGGAGAGCAGCGTGTATGTCGCTGGTGAGTCGATGCCTGCCGATGAAGCCGGCGCAGGGGTGAGCACGTTGGTGCTGCTCATTGGGTTGGCTGCTGTCGGCGGTGTGGGTGGTGTGATGCTGATGCGCGACCGCGCGAGCAAGACCGGCTCTTAATTCACAGTGTCATTAATGGTATAATGCTGATGGTTGTCAGCAAAAAATAATCGCAATTTTGGGAGTCTGCTATGGCCCAGTGGGAAAAAGACCCGGCGACCCGCCTGACGCGAAAAAGGGGTAGCCGTACAAAGTTTTTGATCGGTGGTGTGCTGATTTTAGCCGCCGCTGCCTACCTGATGATTTCTGGCACACTCACGGGCGCGCGCTACTTCATCACTGTCGATGAATTGCTCGCCGATGAGGCCTACCTTGGCGAAACCGTGCGCATCTCCGGCGCAGTCATCGGCGAGACGATCGACTACGATGCGGAAACGCTGACGATCGAATTCACCATCGCGCATCTGCCACAGCAGTTCGACGACCTTGCGCTCGCCTTGCACGAGGCGGCCAACAACGACACAGCGCAACGGCTCTCGATTCGTGTAGAAAACGAAGTGATGCCCGACCTCCTACAACACGAGGCACAGGCTATCCTCACGGGGCAACTCGGCGCCGATGGTGTTTTCCATGCCAATGAGTTGCTGCTGAAGTGCCCCAGCCGCTTCGAAGAGGCCGGGCCAGATCAAGCACTTGCAGGCGAGGTATAGGCGCGTAACGGATTATGCTTGCCGAAATCGGAACGATTTCCCTTTACTTAACGTTTTTTGCGGCGCTGTACGCAGTGGTCGCTTCGGTTGCTGGTGATCGCCTGCATTCGGCGCGGTGGATAACCAGCGGACGTAACGCAGCCCTGTTGACGCTCCCCTTGTTGACGGTCAGTACCGTGGTGCTGATGATCGCACTGCTGACCGAGCAGTACCAGATCAGCTACGTCTTCAATGTGACCGACCCACGTACACCATTCTTCTATCGCTTCACTGCGTTGTGGGGGTCGCAGGAGGGGTCGCTGCTGTTCTGGTCCTTCTTGATGAGTTGCTTCACCACCGGGGCGATTCTCATCAACTGGCAGAAGCAGCGCCGCCTCATGCCGTATGCTATCGCCTACATGATGGTGACCTTGGCCTTCTTCATTGGGTTAAGCATCTTTCTGGAGAATCCGTTCGAGCGGTTCTGGATCACCGGCGGTGATACCGTTGTGCAGACGGCGTTCATCCCCGCCGGGGCGACTGTGCCCCAGGATGCCGTCCTTGCAGCGAATGCCAGTGGCCTCAATCCCCTGCTGCGCCACTTCGGGATGATTATTCACCCGCCGATGCTGTATCTGGGCTTCGTTGGCTTCTTGATCCCGTTTGCGTTTGCGATGGCTGCACTGGCCTCGGGCAACTTGTCGACAGACTGGATCAAAGTTACGCGCCGCTGGACGCTCGTCGCGTGGCTGTTCCTAACCCTGGGGCTAATCCTTGGTGGACGCTGGGCCTACGATGTGCTTGGCTGGGGCGGCTATTGGGGCTGGGATCCGGTGGAGAATGCGGCCTTTTTGCCGTGGTTGATGGGAACCGCTTTCCTGCACAGTGTGATGGTGCAAGAACGGCGCGGCATGCTCAAAGTGTGGAACATGGTGCTGATTATCGCGACGTTCAGCTCGGTGATTTTCGGCACGTTTGCAACCCGCAGTGGCCTCATCGAGAGCGTGCACAGCTTTGCGCGGAGTGGCATCGGCTTTCCGATGTTCACCTTCTGGGCAGCGACCACGCTAATCTCCGCTTGGTTGATTATCGCCCGCTGGAAGCGCGGTGAGCTGAAGGACGACCACGAGTTTGCGAACATTCTCAGCCGCGAGTCGATGTTCATACTCAACAATGTGATCTTCATCCTGCTGTTTATTGCGGTGTTCTGGGGGAGCTTCGGCGCGCCGATTATCTCAGAGTTGTTCCTGGGCACCGAAATCACGATCGGACTGGAATACTACAACCTGGTGACGCCGCCGTTGTTCCTGGCGATGTACCTGTTGATGGGCATTGCGCCGCTCACAGCGTGGAACACCACCGCGGCGATTCGGCTCGGTCGGCGGGTCGTGGTTCCAGCGGGGGCGGTCGTCGCGTTGCTTACGCTCTTCATCATCGTTGGGCTGGATAGTGTCGGGGCGGGTCTGGGCTACGCGATTGTGCTCTTCGCCGGGGCGGTCGCCGTGTATGAGGTGCTCA
>CAYSVE010000517.1:0-4681 GCA_964434365.1 uncultured Anaerolineaceae bacterium
GAAAAAGCTCAACCACAGCACCAGGCCCCCCCCGCGCAGCAGTGCCCACAGAAAACGGGTTTCGTTCGCTTCGGAAACAGCCCCGCCCGCCACGTGTGCCCGGGTGCGATGGATCGCCGCGATGGCGAAGCCGATCAGGAAGATGGCCGAGAAGATCAGCCGGAACAGCAGTGATGTTGTCATGGTGTGTTACCTGCCTTTTGGTGAATGCGAATCTAAGTTTAGGCTAGGCTAAATAATGTTTGCTGTCAAGCGAAATTGGGCTGGTGCGCTGTAGAAAGTGGGTTAGAATTAAACAAACTCTCGAACCGAGAGGTAGGCTTGGGAACTACGCTGCGGACAACCCAGATTTTTGTACAACACCCTGCGTCAGAATCTGATCACCAGGCGGTCGTAGCTGGCGTTGCGCGCCAAAACCGCCGTCGAGATTGACGACCTTGACCCCGTGCAGCGGGTGGCGTTGCGCCGCCTCCGGCAGAGCATCGCCGCTGCTATGCAGCGCTAATCGCCAGGCTTTGTGTGCCCCACCCGGTAGTAGGCGGGGCTTTTGCTTGCCTGGCCGCGGGGGGCGGCCAGGGTAGTTACCTACGCCCCCCCTGGCCAGAAGTTCGCACGGTAGGTGCGATGGCCTTCTGGCAGAGAGATCGATAGCACTGGCTCGCCGTCTGGGGTTACCTCTTGAATTTGTGGCGCAGTCGTCACCCAGTTGACGAGGGTGTTGCCACCGGGCAAGCGCACTACAGAGCCTTGCGTGGGGGTATACATTTCGTCCTCGCGCACATGAGACCACACAAGTGTTGCCGTCATCGCGTCAAGGTCCAGCGCGTACTCGACGACCCGCGAAACAGGCATTTCGTTCTGGTTACCGTTGTCGAACAAAAGCACATTGCCGTTTTCTAGTAGCTCTGCGGAGTGCTGGTAACTAAATCCGTCGAGCGGATCCTCAAGAATCTCAAACTCGGTCAATGGTGCGTGTCGCCCGCCCAATCGCCAGCGCGCCTCACCCGTATCTCTGTCGATGAGGACCACCTCGCTAAACCCCCGCACCGAAACGAGATAGTCGTTTTCTGGCGTGCCGAATAACGAATTGATGTGCGTGAGGTCGACAATGAAACCGTCGTCTAGCTGGCCTACGTACGCAGCAGTCTCGCCAGCGCCATACAAGTCGTCGATGGTGTAGAGGTCGCTGAGGGGGACGGTGTTCACAAGCTCGCCTGCTGGCGTTACTTCGATGATGGTTTGCGTGACGACGAGGCACCGGTTTTCACACTCCGTCTCGATGTCGGTCGCTTCTTCGACGACATGCTCGAAGTAAGCGTAGTTGCCATTGGGCATCACAACAAAGGAGTGCTGGTCTACACCGAGGCTGTTATCTAGGTAGGAGCCAAGGCGTTGGATCACGTCATAGTCGTTGTTCAAAATAATGAATTCCCCACCTCGGAAGTTCATGCCAGCGCCGAGCGTCGCGCCAAAGCGTTGCCCCAGGTACGTGCGATAGCCGATATCGTAAACGCTCATCGCTTCATCGTTTAACCGCCGGAAGTCGTAAGCACGGACGCGGTTCTTCCGTGCGAAAACGACCGCTCCGGTCGTCGTGTCCAGTTCCATAGTGTACGAGCCAGGCAGTTTGCGTAACGGGAGCGCGTTGGGCAACGACATACGATGCCGTTGTTGGCTGCAATCTGGTTACTCGCCTCGAAGTAAATGCTCCCGGCGGTGGCCCCCTCCTCAATGGCGACATTGAGTTGCGGCAAGTCGTCCAAAAACCGGGTTGCGAGCGACTCGCCATCAACGGCGATGCGGTTACCGAACATGGACGCGAACCATCCTAAGTACACCAGCATAATCAGGGCCAGGGCACCGAAGAAGGCGCCAACGAGACGCAGTATGCGTTTGACCATAATAATCAACCATTTCCCTTCTATGATTTGGGCTAACACACTACTTTGGCCGACGCCGTCCTGGCACAAAGGGGGAAGGCGTTACCAGCAGGGGCTAACATTAAACCCTTGCTTACGAGTATACCCACAGGCTATGAAAAGCCAAGTATGCGCCCTGGCAACCACGACCCTGCGATAGGCTACTTTCCTTCAAAAATTGGGCTTCGTGGCAGGCTTGACTACCCGATATTCAGGTTATGTAGGAACAGCGGGTGCCTGGCCTATTAAGCCCGCCCTCATGCACACTCGCTACACTCCCGCCTAGTAAACACCACATGGGAGATGGGAGCCAACCACCAATGCCAACCCTAACCATCAACGGCAATGCCCACACCACCGAAGACGGCAAGCGCCTCGTCCTCGCCATTAAGGACAGCGGTGAGGATATCCTGCATCGCTGTGGTGGCTACGCCGGGTGCACCACCTGCCGCGTGACGTTCGACGCGGGCGAGCCGGACAAAATGACCGAGGCCGACCTTGCCAAGCTCGACGAGCAGGGCAACACGGGGAAGTTCCGCCTGAGCTACCAAATCCTGTGCGAGGGCGATATGACCGTCACGCCGCTGATGACGCTCGCCAACACCGAGTTGGACGACCCCGGCAGCCGCCCAGAGGACAACATCACGCCGGACCCGGTGTGGGTGAACAAGCCAGATGCCTAGCTTGACCCACCCCCGCACCCTCGTTATACTGGGGCTATGTTTACGATGATGCGCAGCACCGCACGAATGTCCACAGCGCGCCCCTGGCGTGGATGTGTGCTGCTGCCTGCCTAACACTCGCTCATCGTTACGAGTACCTTGACCGGAACGCCACACGTCTGCCATCGCGCAGGCGTTTTTTGTTGCCCAGCTCAGCTTTGAGTATTAAATAAAGGATACGATAATCACTATGCCCGATTACATTCATGTTTCTGTTGCCTGGCCCTACGCCAACGGTGACCTGCACATCGGCCATTTGGCCGGGGTGTATATCCCGGCAGATATTTTCGCGCGCTATCACCGGCTGCGCGGCAACCATGTGCTGATGGTCAGTGGTAGCGACAGCCACGGCACGCCTATTACCGTCGAGGCGGATAAGCGCGGCGTGACACCGCGTGAGGTGTTCGAGCACTATCACGAGCGGTTTTTGCTCACCCAGCAGAAGCTCGGCATTAGCTATAACCTGTTCACCCACACCGACACCGAAAATCACCACAAAATTGCGCAGGACATCTTTACGATTTGGCTGGAGCGGGGTTACCTCTACAAAGAAGCGCAGGACCTGATGTATAGCGAGGCTGAAGGCCGCTACCTACCCGACCGCTACGTCGAGGGTGAGTGCTACATCTGCGGTTACGACAGCGCGCGCGGCGACCAATGTGACAACTGTGGCAACCTCATCGACGCGACGAAGCTCATTAACCCGCGCAACAAGGCCAACCCCGATGACGCGCTCATCGTCAAGCAGAGCGAGCACTACTTCTTCGACCTGGGCGCGTTCGGCGACCAACTGCTGGCCTACGTGGAAAAACACGAGCCACACTGGCGCGCCAACGCGGTGAACTTCACGCGCAACTTCATCAAGGAGGGGCTGCGCGGGCGCGCCATAACGCGTGACATCGGGTGGGGCATTGCGGTGCCGTTGGAAGGCTGGGACGACAAGCGCCTGTATGTGTGGTTCGAGGCGGTAATGGGCTACTTTACCGCGAGCGTCGAGTGGGCCAGGGAAGTCGAGGGTGACCCGGACGCCTGGAAAAAGTGGTGGTATAACCCGGAGGCGCGCATTTATAACTTCCTCGGGAAGGATAACGTACCGTTTCACACGATTATCTGGCCAGCAGAGTTGCTTGGCATCAGCGGGCTGTACAACGACGGCGACGACACGCCGATCAATTTGCCGTACGATGTACCCGCCAACGAGTACATGAATATTGAGGGGGCGCAGTTCAGCACTAGCCGCAACTGGGCCGTGTGGGCACCCGATGTGCTCGAACGCTACCAGCCAGACGCACTGCGCTACTACGTCGGTGCTGTGCTGCCGGAGACGAAAGACACCGATTGGTCGTGGGACGGTTTCCTCAACCGCGTGAACAACGAACTCGTGGCGGCGTGGGGTAACCTGGTGAACCGCATGGTCGGGTTCTCGTACAAGCGCTTCGATGGCAAAGTGCCGACGTACGACACACTCACCGAAGCCGACGAGGCGATGATTAAACTGAGCGAGGACGCCTTCGATGACATCGCCGAAAGCCTGGACGCTGTGAAGTTGCGCGAGGCGCTCGGTAAGGCGATGGCCCTCGCCCGCGAGGCGAACGGCTACCTCGACCGCCGTGAGCCGTGGAAGGTCTTCAAGGCCGACCGGGCGGACGCCGCCCGTAGCGTGTACACGGTGCTTCGTGTCATCGATAACCTGAAGATTTTACTTGCGCCGTGGTTGCCGTTCACCGCCCAGCAGATTCACCAGTTCCTTGGCTATGAGGGGCAGTTGTTCGGCACGCTGGAAATCCGTGAGTTCACCGAGGCAGGGCGGACGCACAAGGCCCTCGTCTACGATGGGACGGGCGCAATCGGGGCGTGGGCGCCGAGCACGTTGCAGCAGGGGCAGGCGCTGCGCAAGCCGGAGCCGTTGTTCACCAAGTTGGAGCCGGAAATCGTCGAACAGGAGCGCGAATACCTCGGCCAACCGCGCGACGAACAACCGATCGTCGTTTAAATCGCACACCGCGTAGGGGCGCAGGCGAACCGTCAGGTTAGCCTCGC
>CAYSVE010000518.1:0-4674 GCA_964434365.1 uncultured Anaerolineaceae bacterium
CTACCGCCAGGGTGTACCCATCTTCTACTTCATAGCGTCGTTCGGCCTCCACCACATGCTCAGGCAGGCTAGCGATTTCGTCTTGCACGCGCTTCTTGTCTTGCTCGTACATCTTGTTGGTGTACTGGGTTAGGTCGCGATGTCGCGTTTCGATGTCGTGCAGCTTGCGTATCAACTGACGATAGTGGTTCTTAGCTTGCCAGTCTTCCATGGTGTACACTCCTCAATACGTCGATTTCGTCCGCGCCGACATCTTGCTACGCGGTGCCGATATGCATCTAACGATAACGCACAGCCTGTATTATAGGCACATGGCGTGAGATCGAAATCTGACAGGGCTAATATGGACGTTATTATATTAGTGCCTGCCGAGTACCGAGTTGAAGTTGTACGTTGGGGTTGGTATTGTTCCCTTTCATCAAGCTACGCTCGTTCATCGGGCGTCGATACCCCTGTGGAAATTGTGAGCATCTATGAGCGAAAAAGAAGAAGACCTGATCCTGATGTTTAAAATCATTCAACAGAATCAGGAGGCGTTGTCTGCGCTCTACGATCGATATGGTGCAAAGGTATATGGGCTGGCGATGTATACCCTACAGCATCGCGAACTCGCAGAAGAAGTGACCCAGGATGTTTTTTTGAAGGTGTGGGACAGAGCGCAAAGCTGGGACCCGCAAAAGGGGAAGCTGGTTAGCTGGTTGTTGACAATCACACGTCGGCAGGCGATCGATGTGTTGCGCCGCGAGAAGCGAACGGTTCAACTCACGTTGACGCCAGTGGATGATCTGACATTCTTGGCCTCCGAGGGCGAAGGACGAGATCCAACGGGGTGGATGGCCAAACCGATGGTGCAAAATTTGCTCGGCGAGCTAGACGAAAATCAACGCCAGGCCATTTGGCTGGCGTACTTCCAGGGGTTGTCTCACCAAGAAATTGCAGATCGCCTGCAATGGCCGCTGGGAACCGTGAAAACGCGTCTGCGGGCGGCGATGAAGCGCTTGCGTGATGCGGTGCAAACGATGACTGAGATGCCAAATGAGTAGGCTCATCGTGATGAGCAGTGGTGTGTGGTTGGTGTGCAATTGAGCGAAGTAACAGGTATCAGTACTGTGGAACGACTAAACTGCGACGAACTAAAAGCCATGATTCCGGCTTATGTGGTCAACGCCCTGGACCCTGAGGAGTTGAAAGCGTTTCGCGCGTCTATACGGGAGTGCCCAGAGCTGATGGAAGAATTACGAGCATATAACGCCACTGCCAACTGGCTACTGGAGAACGTTCCAGCACAGGTACCCCCACCGAGCCTCAAGCAGGCGATACTCGCGCGGGCCAGCGAGCAGCACGGGGCACGGCCTGCTACGGCACGAAAGCACAAGCAAACCGCACCCATTACCCCCGTGGCTGTGCCGGTCGTGCGGGCGGCGTGGCTGCAATGGGTGGCCGCACTGCTCGCCGTGTTGTTGATCGGCAGCAACCTGGTGTGGTTTTTCGCATCGAACCTGCTTCCGGGTGAACGCAGTCCCAGCACGTCGCCAACTGTCGATCAGCGATCCGGTTTTGGTGAGGTCAGTCGCGTCGAGCTTGTGAGCACTACGCCCGATGAAACACCAAACGGTGCGCTTTCGTGGGTGCGTACAGCACAGGATGAACAATGGGTCGCGTGGTTTTCTGGCAACAACCTGCCCCTCTATGCCGAGGACGCTATCTACGAGTTATGGGCTGTCGATGCCAACGAGGAAGCGCAGTTGGTGGGCCGCTTCTTGGTCGACGAGACCGGTACTGGGGCGGTTGTCTTCGAGATCAACGTACCGCTGGGGTCTTTTGCGCGTTTCGTTGTGGCCCAGGAAGCCGCCGGTGCTGCTGAAACCGGGGAGGCGGTTCTCGTCACCGACCTGTAGGGGCCTTACGAAGACCCCGTCTATCAGCTAAGTCAGGTCGAAGCCCTGCTTGCGAACGTAGGCACCAAAATCGGTGCGGGCTGGAATGGCATACTGCCGTGTTCGATTTTCCGACCAGCCGTATGCTTCGCTGATGCCGAACAGGTCCGTGCGCCGTTGTGCCTCGTCTAGCGTTTGTTCGAGCGCCTCTCGTCGTTGGTCGTAGGCTTCCACTTCAGGGATAAGTGCCGCGTCGTCGTAGGTGTCCGTGTGGACGGTCACGGTCTGCGGCAAGCGCATACCGACTCGTCCGGGTTCGGCGGGGTAGCCCACACACAACCCCGCCACCGGAAACACCCACTGCGGCAATTCTAAAATCGATGACAGCTCCCGGACATGGTCACGAATTTCGCTCACCGGGCAACAACCCAGCCCAACCGACTCGGCGGCGACGATAAATGTTTGCATCGCGATGCCGCAGTCGACGGCGGCGTTCATAAACGCATCGAGGTGGTCGTTCGCGAACGGGTGCTCACGGTGTTCTGAAAGACGACGAATGCGGCGGCTGTCGCCGCACCACACGAGGAATACCGGCGCAGGTCCAATCCACACGACATCGTCCGATAGATCGGCGATGCGCTGTTGCCGAATCCTATCCCGTACATGTATCACCGAAACTTGCTGCAAGTCCGACTTCGATGGTGCCGAAAAGGCTGCCGCAAACAGCAGGCGCACCAGATCATCGGAGATTGGTTGGTCGGTGTAACGGCGAATGCTGCGACGGCCAAGCAACTCGCGAATCGTTACTGAGGTGTCTACGTTTTCATCGACTGTTGGGAACTCACCGTAGCGATCGGTAAGCAGTGCATTGAGGTCCATGGGTCTCTCCTTCGGTGTGCCTGCCTATGTGTATCACAAACCTAGCAGTCCAATGATAAGCCAATGATAAGCCCACCCACATAATCGACAGATCGGTGAGGTTGTACGTCACTTGATGATGCGGGTGTGAACGGCTTCATAGTTCATGGCGGTCCTGACCCTGCGCATATTGTGCACATAGGGTGTGATTTCTACGCTCATGGTACACATGTGGCGGTGATGTGGCTTAAGTTGGGTTATCACTTGGGATAAATTGGGATATATCCCTGCCGCTACGACGATGCGCTTGGGTTATTGCTAATCTAAGGTGGGTGACCGCTGCGTACGCCACTGGTACATGGGTGTTTTGTGAGCTACAATAAGCAATCATCCGTAAGGTTGGATTAACCGACTTCCACATCGCCGCCATGACAAACGAACCATTTCCCAGGCCCGCTGGTCAATTGGTCGTCTTGGTGGGGTTACACCCTGTAGGAATGCTGGCTGTACTCGGTTACTCATCTTCGGTCGCTCGTGTCTAACTGTCATCAAAGTCATATACTAAAGTACAATATGGCATGTGCCCCCAATTCCCCTCGAAGATTTGTGTGTTACCTGGGCACGAATTACACGCCCACCATCAACGGTCGTAGCCTTGATAGTTGCCCGACGTGTGTGATGTTCGTCCCCTCGTTTTGGTAGCTTTTTGAAGACTGTGTGAGGTCAACTATGCCTAGTTTCGCGATTGCTGGTATCCAGATGCCAGTTTCGGCAATCACCAACAACATCCCTGTTATGGAGCATCGCCTTGCGACCGTGTTGGCGGTATACCCGTGGGTGCAAATGGTGATGTTCAGCGAACTTGCCGCCCACGGCCCGTTGCTTTCCAAGGCCGAAGAAACCGGGGGGCCGTCGGAGGAGAAGTTCCAGGAATTAGCTCGTAAGCATCAGGTTTGGTTGGTTCCAGGGTCTATCTACCAGTACCGCGACGGGAAAACATACAACACGGCGTTTGTGATCGACCCCGACGGCAACATCGTCCGCCGCTACGATAAGATGTTCCCCTTCCGCCCGTATGAGGTGGGGGTCGAGGCCGGTAGTGGTTTTTGCGTCTTCGATGTGCCCGACGTGGGGCGCTTCGGACTGTCGATTTGCTACGATATGTGGTTCCCCGAGACGACCCGTACCCTGGTGTCGATGGGCGCGGAGGTGATTCTGCATCCGTCGCTTACGCCGACGATCGACCGGGATGTGGAACTCGCGATTGCGCGGGCAACCGCTGCCCAAAACCAATGCTACGTGTTCGACATCAACGGCATCGGCGCAGGTGGCAATGGTCGTTCCATCATCTGCGGGCCAGATGGCATGGTGCTGCACCAGGCCGGTAACGGCGAGGAAATCATCCCGCTGGATATCGAGCTAGACCGGGTGAAGCGCAGCCGCGAGCGTGGGCTGCTCAGCCTGGGGCAGGTTCTCAAGAGTTTCCGCGATCGAAGCGTGAACTTCGACGTCTATGATAGTGAAAATACCAGCGAATATCTGAACTCGCTTGGCCCACTTACCAAGCCGAACCGCCAGGTTGTGGTGGCCGAGGCTGGCGATGAGTTCGCCGTAGAAGAAGAATTGGCCGAAGTGGTTGAGGTGGAAGAACATGCCCGAGAGTAAAGGCAACCACACGAAACGTTATGCGTCTGGCAACCCGAGCCTGAGCAACCACGTCAACGCGTCGCAGTTAAGTTTCTATACATGGGATAAGCTCAAGCAGTCAGTTCACCCGCTCAGCGACAAAGGCGGACCGTCGCAAGCGAGTTCGCGTGCCCTGAAGACCATCGAATTGCTGTTCGAAGTGCTTGAGCCGATCGAGAGCTATTGGGCTTTCCCTGGCAAATACGTGCTCTTCGAACTGTAAGACCTGTTCGAAAGCAATGACTACGCTCAG
>CAYSVE010000519.1:0-4663 GCA_964434365.1 uncultured Anaerolineaceae bacterium
GTGTTGACATTCGTGTTGGCGGCGCTGGCAATCGCCCCGAGGGTGTCGCCACGACGGACTGTGTACTGTTCGAAATCGGTGTTGACGTCACAGTTCGTCAGCGTTGGCGCAACGCCAGACTGGCTGTTGGCGGCTGGCACTGTCGTCGGTTCCAGCGTGACGATGCGTGTCACCTCGACTTCGATAATGACCGGCGTCGCTGTGGCCTCTGGGATAGGCGTGGCGGTCGGCGTCGGCACATCGGTGGGTGTCGGTTCGGGGGTAGGGGAGCAGGCCGCCATAGCCACTGCTGCCACTATCAGACTGAGTAGTGCAAAGCGTTTCATCAAGTACAAGTCCTTTCCTCGCGTTCGGGCTTACCCTATATGTCACCCATCGCAGATGGATGGTTCCGTGACATCTTTGCTTAGCGTAGCGTTTTTCTAACTTTGTTACAACTTTGCGGCCTTATTGGTCACGTGTGAATCGGCACCCGAACGCTATAATCTCCGCAGATTACAACCAAGAGAGGCAACGACCGATGCAAGTGAGCGCACTGTACATCTATCCCATTAAGTCGTGTGGTGGGCTGGCCCGTGGCATGATGGAGATCGGCAAAAACGGCCCGGTGAACGACCGCGAGTGGATGATCGTCGACGAGAGCGGGACGTTCCTCACGCAGCGTGAGTTACCCCCCATGGCGCTGATTCAGCCCTCGCTCACGGCGAAGCATTTGATTATCACTGCGCCGAACATGGGTGAAATCGCCGTGTCGATGGCTGAGGACGACGCAGCCCCCGCGCGGCCGGTTACGGTTTGGCGCGATACCGTACTGGCTGCCGACGCGGGCGATGAGGTTGCGACTTACCTAAGCGACTACCTGAAGCAGCCTGTGCGCATGGTGCGCATGCCGTCGAAGGTGGTACGTCGCGTGGATATGACCTATGCCCGCAGCGAAGCACAGACAGGCTTCGCGGATGGCTTCCCGATTCTGGTTATCAGTGAGGCGTCACTTGCGGAGCTGAATCGTCGACTGGTGGCACGCAGCCAGGATGAGGTGTCGATGCGGCGCTTCCGCCCGAACATCGTCGTGAGCGACGTGGGCGCACCCTTCGCCGAGGACGCGTGGTATGCCTTTACCATCGGTGGCGTGTCGTTCGATGTCGTGAAGCCCTGTGCCCGCTGCAAAATCACCACCGTAGACCCCGCCACGGGCGAAGTCCTGGTCCCCAAAGAACCCCTTGCGACACTCGCAACCTTCCGCAACAGCGAACGCGGAGTGCTCTTCGGGCAGAATGTTGTGCATCGCGGGGCGGGGATGCTCTCCGTCGGTGACGCTGTTGTCGCCGAGAAACAGCCAGCTTAGCTCAAATGCGTGCGCACAAATTCCAGCGATTCGCGGAGGTTGCGCTGCACAGCCTTGATATTGTCGTAGGCGAGTGCATCGGGCGTAACCTCGATGCTGATGGTACCGGTGTAGCCACTAGCGGCGACAGCCTGCAAGAATGCGCCGAGGTCCACATCACCGCGATGCGGTAGCCGATGTTCGCGCCCATCGTAATTGCTGAGGTGAATGTGCTTTACACGCGGCCCGGCAGCATGGTAGGCCTCGATGCTGCTGAGGCCAAATGTCGCCCAATGGGTGGTATCCAGCGTGAGGTGCTCGTGGAAGGCACTCCACTCGTCGATACTGTTGAACCATGCTGCATTGGATCGAAACCCGAGGAAGTTGCGCACCGGCATATTTTCGACCGCGATTTGTACGCTTGTGTTCGCCTGTAGGGTTATCAGTTCGCCCGCGTCGAGCCAGCGCTTGAAGTCTCGCGAGACGCCGGGCCAGGGCCATCGAATGTACGTTTTGCCAAGGTTCAGCGAGGCCCAACCAAATTTCGAGGGCAGGTGCACCACAATCGTTTGGGCGTCGAGTTGTTCGGCGAGCTTCAATGTTCGTTGTACCCGTGTAATCTCGCTATGCGTGTTGCTCCAACCCATCAACCGCCCGCCAAAAGGGGTATGGAGCACGATGATTGGCAGGCGCTGAGCCAACTCGCCCAGGTACGCAGGGTTGCGGCTGGCGTAGCGTGTGTCGCACATCATTTCGATACCGTCGTATCCAGCCTCGGCGGCAAGGTCGAAAACATGGGCGAGGTCGTAGGTAAAAAGGGAGCCGGTGGAAAACAACACACGGGCATTGCTCATTCGTGTATTCCCTTCGGTGTAACAATCATCCAACGGGCAACCCGCGCATTGTAGCATGAAGCATCGGTGTGTGGTGGATAGGTGGAAATTAAGAATTGTAGTGAGCGCTACAAGCCCAAACTGGCACTTTCGGATACGATGAAAGCGTCCCAAATGTAGACCAAGGAGATCAAATGCTTACCAGACTACTCCGTTACGGGGTGCCTGCCCTTGCCATTTTGGGCGTATGGGCACTGGCATCGCTCTCTATCCGCCCGACGAGCGCGCAGGTCGAGGGCCTCGACCTCACCGACCACCGCAGCACGATGATCCGCATGGTGGGGGCCATCGATGAAGCGCGTCAGTTCGGTGTTGGGGAAGTGAGCCTGTTCGAGATGATCGGCGCAAGTGGCGACCCGCTGTATATCGCCCCGCTGCTCGATGTGGCCTACTTCGTCCGCGGTACGAATCCGATGGCGGTCGCAATTGCCGACGCCGCCGACGCCCTGACTGGCAACAACTTCGGCAACGACTGGCAGGCGCACTTTGAGTGGGCCGGGCGCGAGAACATCGAAACGCCGCCGAGCTACGGTGAGTTCAAGGGGCTGTTGCTTAGCACCCTAATCGACCCAGAGTTTGCGCGCTTCTTCCCGCCCGGTGTCGATGAAACGGCCCGTGTGAACCTCGCAGAGCCGGTGTGGGGCGGTGTCCGCGTCGATGGCATTCCTTCGTTGGTCAATGCTCGTCAGATCACGCCCGTCGAGGCATTGGCAGAGGGGTTGGACCTCACGCAATACTGCAACGGTGATGATTGCGCCTACCCGGCTGAGGATGAGTTCGTGTTTGGTGTGAGCATCGACGGTGATGCGCGCGCATATCCGCTGCGCCTGCTCAACTGGCACGAAATGTTCAACGATGTAATCGGTAGCACGCCGATGCTGGCCGAACTCGACGGCGACGCCGTGTGCAACTTCCGCGCACCAACAGCCTTCGATGCCATCGCTCGCAGTGGCGATGATTGGGTGCAAATTGCTGGTGAAAGCGCCGGTTGCCCAACCGATGGCTGGTTGGCTGTGGAGGCGCTGGAATGGGCAACCGAGGACGGTAGCTTTACCGCCGCCTGGGAAGCTGTCCGCGACAGCCTGCCCGATGCCGAGGCCGATGAGGAAGCACTGGCCCCGAACGATGGCATCACAGGCCGAGTAAGTGGCCGCCCGGTGATGCTGGCTTACTGCACACTCTGTGGTAGCGGTGTGCTCTACGACGCAACCGTGCGTGATGTCACCTACACCAATCTCGACGGCGAAACCGTCACCTGGGATGAACAGGTGCTGGAGTTCGGCAGCACGGGTATGCTGATGCGCTCCAACAAGCTGATGTATGATCGTACCACGGACACCGTGTGGAATGCGATCACGGGGCAACCGGCCTTCGGCCCGCTGGCGACCAGTGACCTCAGCCTGGAGTACCTGCCAGTCGTCGTGACGGACTGGGCCTCCTGGCTCGAAGAACACCCGGATACATCGGTGCTGAGCCTCGATACCGGCTTCCGCCGCGATTACACCAACGGCGCCGCTTACGCGGACTACTTCAACGCACCAGAGCTGATGTTCCCGGTATGGCAGCAGAACACCGAAGACCGTGAGAACAAGGCGGTGGTCTTCGGCTTGCAAGTCGAAGGTGAGCGCAAGGCCTACCCCATCGACCTACTTATTCCAGAGGCTGTGACGAACGACACGCTCAACGGGCTGGATGTGGTGCTCGTCACCCGCGAAGCACCGCAGCGTAACTTCAGCGAGCCGGGCGGGGCAGCCGTTCGCGCCTATGCCAGCGATGGCATCCAGTTTGGCCCCGGCGAGAACGACGGCGAAGTTGTCGACGCCGACGGCAACGTGTGGACGGTCACCGAGGATGCGCTGGTTGGGCCAGATGGCCAGGAGCTAGAGCGCCTGGGTGGTCACCTGGCGTTCTGGTTCGGGTGGTTCAGCTTCTTCCCCGATACGCTGGTGTACGAAGTTTAGCACCTGACCACAGTCTGTTGATACTACGGGGCACGTGATGCGTTCACATGCCCCTTTTTTGATGCTACTATGCGCCCTTTGTTATAACCGGAGCGCAAAGGAAATCGGTGCGTACCCACCATAGGCGAACCAAAAGAACGTTCATATTCATAGTAGGAAGGCCCACGCATGATTTTCCAATACACCCTTACGCAAGTACTCAACAAGACGAAAACGCAAACCCGCCGGGTTGTGAGGCCCGGTGATGTCGCTGTGTATGACGAAGCGGGGCAAATCGTTGCCGTGACGAAAAATGGACGCACGCAGTGGGAGGTCGGTCGCACCTACGCTGTGCAACCCGGGCGCACCCAACCACAAGTCGCGCGGATACGCATCACGGCCATCCGCACCGAACCGGTCACCGCCATCAGCGAAGCGGACGCAATCGCTGAAGTGGGTTATCGAAAGTCTTTGGAAAACACGAGCCGCTGAGGATTCATTGGCTC
>CAYSVE010000520.1:0-4654 GCA_964434365.1 uncultured Anaerolineaceae bacterium
CGAGGCGTGGCCCTTCGGCGATAGCCCGCAAATGGCCAATGACCTCGGTGCGCTCGTTGTCGGTGGCACGAAAACCGCCACCGCCGGTGCCCTTTGGGACTACGAAGCCGAAGGGGCCGACCTGCCCAATCCTGGTGACCTCAGCATCATCCTCGATGGGCAGAACGAGCCGTGGTGCATCATCTGCACGACGGAGGTGCGCGTGCTGCCGTTCAACGAGGTGGATGCGGCCTTCGCCCATGATGAGGGCGAGGGCGACCGCTCGCTGGCCTTCTGGCGGCGTGCCCATGAGGCGTTCTTCCGGCGAACGCTGCCGAAAAGCCGCGAGTTCGCCGAGACGATGCCGGTGGTGTGCGAGCGCTTCGAGCTGATCTTCGTGCGTTAGAATCAAAAAAAGACCGGAGGGGGTTGCACCCTCCGGCTATGGAATTCGTCCCTTCAGGACAGGTTTGCCAACGCTACGCCGTCTCGTGGGCCGTTTGCAGGTCCGCGATGTACGTGCTCGTCTCGTGGACGAACGCGTGCTGCCGCTCAAGGATTTCGGTCAGTTCGGCAGTGAAGTCGCCGTCGGTAAGCGTTTGTTCATAGGCTTTGTCAAGTTCGCCCTCGCCGAACGCTGCCGCTTCGAGGATAGCCGCCTCGTTACCGTTTGTCACGAGCGCTTTGATATCGAGCCACGCACGGTGCATCGCACCGGCGAGTGTGCCGCTATCGGTGGGCGTGCCGCCCAAACGCGTGATTTCTGCGCTCAGTTCTTCGACGAACACCTGGCGGCGCGCGGCGATCTCGCTAAATTTCTGGGTTAGGGCCGCGTTGTCGATGCCTTCGGCGGCCTGTGTGTACCCGTGCACACTGTTAATCGTCATGCTAAGCAGGTTGTTCAGTGTGTGCTGGGTATTCAAAATAATCACCTCATGTGTTTTTTCGTTTACGGTGTTTTCAGTATGATGCCCAAGTCCTTGATTCGCGTATAAGGGCGCTTAGCATCCATTTAATCTAATAGTAGAAGAATGTTAACTATGGCGTTCAAGAATGTGCGCGGAAGTTTACTTTTTCATACGGAGTGGAGACACAACTCACATGAAGAAACTATTTGCGATCACCGTGGCCCTGCTGCTGATGGCGTCGTTCGCCTACGCACAGGAAGGGGCGATTAGCATCACGCCGCTTGGCACCTACGCAACCGGCCTGTTCGATGAGGGCGGTGCGGAAATCGTCACCTACGACAGCGAAAACCAGCGCGCTATCGTCGTCAACAGCGGCGAGGGCAGCAGCCTCGATTTCATCGACATCAGCGACCCGACGACGCCGACCCTCGCTTTCTCGGTAGACCTCACCGGCTACGGTGACGGTGCGAACAGCGTAGACTACAGCAACGGTACCGTCGCGGTGGCCGTGCAGGCCGAAGCCGTGGACGCGAACGGTGTGGTGGTGTTCCTCGACACCGAGGGCAACGAACTCGCCGTGGTGACGGCGGGTGCCCTGCCGGACATGGTGACCTTTAGCCCGGATGGCAACACCGTGCTCGTCGCCAACGAGGGCGAGCCGAACGACGCGTACGACATTGACCCTGAAGGTACCGTGAGCATCATCGACGTGTCTGGCGGTGTCGACGGCCTTACCGATGACGCCGTAACCAGCGTGCAGTTCACCGACGTGCCGGAGAACATCCGCACCTTTGGCCCGAACGCCACCCCCGCCCAGGACCTTGAGCCGGAGTACATCGCCGTTTCGCCGGATAGCACCACCGCCTACGTGGTGATGCAGGAGAACAACGCTCTGGCCGTCATCGACATCGCCAGCGCTAGTGTGGCCGCTATTGTCGACCTCGGCTTCAAGGACTACAGCCTCGAAGAAAACGCCATCGACGCGTCGAACGAGGACGGCGCGATCAACATCCAAACCTGGCCGGTGCTCAGCATGTACCAGCCCGATACCATTGCCACCTACGAAGTGGAGGGTGAAGTCTACATCGTCACCGCCAACGAGGGCGACGCCCGCGACTACGACGGCTTCAGCGAGGAAGCGCGCGTGGCCGACATCACGCTCGACGAAGAAGCCTTCCCCAACGCCGCCGAACTTCAGGCCGAAGACCAGCTTGGCCGCCTGCTGATTACCACCACCCTCGGTGACACCGACGGCGACGGTGACTTCGACGCGCTGTACGGCTACGGTGCGCGGTCCTTCTCCATTTGGAACAGTGCCGGTGAACTGGTGTTCGACAGCACCAACGACTTCGAGCGCATCACTGCCGAGCTGATTCCGGATGCCTTCAACAGCCAGGGCGCGAACGAGTCGTTCGACAACCGCTCCGACGACAAGGGGCCAGAGCCGGAGGCCGTGGCCATCGGTGAGGTCGACGGTGCGATCTACGCCTTCATCGCGATGGAGCGCGTGGGGGGTATCTTCGTCTACGACGTCAGCGACCCGGTTGCCCCGGTGTATGTGACGTACGCCAACAACAACATTCCTGAGGGTGCTTCGGAAGAGTTGACGGCTGGCGACGTGGCGCCAGAGAGCGTCGAATTTGTCCCGGCGGATGCCAGCCCGACCGGCACGCCGCTGTTGATCGTCGGGAATGAGGTCAGCGGTACGACGACCGTCTGGGAAATTTCCAGCGGGATGTAGGTCGCGCAGGGTTCCTGCATAACCTACGGGGAGAGCGTGCGCTCTCCCCGTTTTGCTTTATGACTGTTCGGCCTTTTGCCGATACTCGCGTAACGTACCTGCGATGTGGTCCACACGCCGTATCATATCGCGTAGCGCCACTTTAGCTGTGAGGTGCGGCATCACCTCGTCATCGAGCACGTCTTCGAGCTGCTTGCTCTGCACCATGATGCTCGCCGCCAGCCGAATTTGATGCAGGTCGTTGAGCATATCGTGCCCCATCCGCGATAGCTCAAGCGCTTTGGTTTCGTGGCTGGGTTGGGTCGCGTCGTCGGAAGTTGCGAGCGTTGTGTCGCATGCCATGAGCGTTATCACCCACTTTCGTAGTCTGTATGTTCAACATTATCTCATACTTCGTTGGCTAGCTCAAGCTTTTCTAACGTTTACGACAATTTTTTACGTTTCTCGTCACACTGCACAAACAACCTCGTGTGGTTTACTCATGCACCATTAGTTGACACGCCCTCGGGTCCATGTCACAATCAATATATCATAATGGTTAGGAATTTTTGATGAACGCCCGCGCACGCGCTAATACCAGCACTACCAATCGACACCGACCTTAGCGCTGTGGGGTTTCACCAACACGATTGTTTTGTTCCACCCCCCACGAGGGGGTGTTTTTGTTCCTATAGGAGGGATACCTGTGGTCACCAAACAACCGCCCGTTAGCCTAGATACACCCGAATTCGCACACCCGGAGGGTGTTCGCATCCCCGTGAACAACTTCCCCAGCAAGATGATGTCTATCCCACCGTCGCGGATGTTCCTCATCAAAGAGGCGCTAAACAAATACAAGGAGAAGGTCGGTGCCGACGCCGTCACCAACGACGCCCGCCCGGGCGACGGCGGTGCCAGCCAGCCCGGCGTCCCGCGCGCAATTCTCGAACGCGCCTTCGAACTCCAGGTAGAGCACGGCACCGGCTACGATAAACCGTGGGGCACGCCGATGTTCCGCAAAGCTGCCGTGGAAAACTACTGGGAACTCAACAGTAGCACGGGCTGGGGGCCGGCGAACATCGCATTTGCGCAGGGCGGGCGCGACGCCCTCGTGAAGGCCTACAGCGCCATGATTACCCTCGGCCACGGCAACGTCGGCGATATGGTCGTCGTTAGCCGCGTACCGTGGATTAGCTACAACTGGGGGCCATATGGTGCGAACCTCAACGTGCTGCGCGCACCCGGCCACCCTGATGAAGGTTGGCGCTACACCCCGGAGAGCATCAAGGAGTGCGCAACCTTTGCGGCCAAGGAAGGCCGTAACATCGCCGGGTTGGTCATCACCTCGCCCGATAACCCCACCGGGCGCACCGTCCCGCTCGATGAGCAAATTCTGCTGGCCCGCACCGCCCTCGAAACCGGTATTCCGTTCGTGCTCTTCGACTGGATGTACCACTGGGTGACCGATAGCGGCCCGTCGGACATCAACACGATTCTGAACGCTTTCGGTGCCGATGAGCGCGAAAAGCTCATGTTCGTCGATGGCATCACCAAGAGCCTCGGCGCGAGCAACATTCGCAGCGCACACCTCGTCGCGTCGGAGACGGTCATCAAGCATGTGAGCAGCCAGGCCAGCCACGGCGTCATCCCGAGCTTCTTTGCGCAGGCTGTGGCCATTGCCGCTTACGAGAAGGGCTTTGGCGAGGCCGCGAAGCCTGTGATTGAGGCATGCAGCGCCAGCCGTGCGGTGCTGAAGGAAAAGCTGGATGGCTATGGCGTGCGCTACATCATCGGGGATGGTTACTACGCCTTCATCGATGTGGAGAAATACGTGACCGCTGGCGGCTACCCGGATACGCACGAGCTGCTGACCTTCCTCGGTGAGAACTACGGCGTGGTGGTGGTGCCGGGCGTGTACTTCTCCGATGCGGGCAAGTACTGGGTGCGCCTGTCCTATGCGCTGCCCCCGGAGCGAACAAAGAAAGCGGTTGAGCGCCTGTTCGAGGGGCTGGAGTCGCTGGTATAGCGTGGTATGATCGGCGGCGGT
>CAYSVE010000521.1:0-4630 GCA_964434365.1 uncultured Anaerolineaceae bacterium
CGATGACCGCACCGAAGACCGCATGACGACCATCGAGCCAAGGTGTTTCGAGGTGGGTGATGAAGAATTGGCTGCCGTTGGTGTCCGGGCCAGCATTCGCCATGCTCAGTACGCCCGCGCTATCGTGGGGCAGCGCCAACGCCGATGCTTCGTCTGGCCAGGCATAGCCAGGGCCACCCGTCCCCGGCGGGTTGCCGTTGCGGTCGCCGGTTTGCACCATGAACTCGTCGATCACCCGGTGGAAGCGCACCCCATCGTAGAAGCCCTCCTGCGCGAGGAACACGAAATTGTTCACGGTTTGCGGCGCTTCATCCTCGAACAGGTCGAGGTCGATTTCGCCCCGGTTGGTGACGATGCGCGCACGGTAGTCTACCCCGTCTTCGAGGACCATCTCCGGTGCTTCATCGAAGGTGATGGCGCTGAGCGGCACCGGGGTCGGCGGTGGGGTCGCCGTCGGGATGCTGGGGTCGATGGTTGCGGTGGGTGGCGGCGGGGTAAAGTTGCGAAAGGCCTCGGGCGTGGCGAACTCGCTACGGTCGACCGCGCAGCCTGCCACCAACATCGCCAAAACCAGCACACTGAACTTACGAAACATTCTTTTTGCTCCTAATTGCCTAAATTCGCGGCGGCGGTAGCCTATTGCCTGTCGTGTTCGAATACCTGCAAATCACCTCGGGACGACACGCTAACCGCACCCCCCGGCCCCCTCTCAGCACGCAGAGGGGATGTTTGCGGGCCAGTCATCGCACACACGCAAGTCCCCTCTGCATTTGCGCGGGGAGGGGATTTAGGGATGGGGTTGAAAGTCATGTATTAGGCAAGCTGTGAGTGCAATCATCCCCGTGCGTGGCAATAAGCGCAACAAGTTACCGCCGTAGCCTGCAAGTGTTCAAAACTATATGTGCCACAGCCCGAGGCGCAAGGCGCAATCTGTACACGGCGGGGCTAAGATGCCGACCGCTTGCGTATCCGCCGGATGAAGTCGGCGCTTTGCAGGCGGCTTTCCAGCACAAACGAGAGGTACGCCAGCATCACCCGCTCGATTTCGGCGTGCAGTGCGGGCGGCACGCTCAAAGACGCGACCGCGCGATAGTCGCTGCGCTGCATGTGGCGCATCAACTTGAGGGCGTTGAGGCCGAGCGGCAGAAACTTACTCACATGTGCCCCGGCTTCGGCACACACGACGCCACCCTCCGCCACGCTGAAGTACTGCGCCTCCGGCTTTACCGCCTCGTGGGTGAGCACACACTCGTTGAGTTCTGGCCGGTAGCCAACGAGGTCGAGCAGGCGCATTTCGTAGTACCGCACGACGAGCTGCGGGTCGGGTTCGGCACACAGGCGGGCGAGGGTGGTGTTCAGCAGGGTGTACAGGCCGCCGAGGTCGTCGTCCCCGGCGATGGTGAAGCGGTCCAACAATTCGACAACGTAGCTGGCGTAAGCCCCCAGTTGCAGGTTCTCCCGCACTTCGAGGAACGGCTCTTGCAGGTCGGCCTGCACCACGATGCCGAGTTCACGCCCACGGTGGACCAACAGGTCGGCGCGGGCAAATAACTCGACATGGCCGGTTTTGCGGCTGGTCGGTTTGCGCGCGCCCTTCGCGATCACATCGAGCTTGCCGTGTGCAGGCGTGAGGATTGTCAATAGGCGGTCGGCCTCGCCGAAATCGCGGCGGCGCAAGATGATGGCCGGGGTGCGGTAACTGCGGTCGCGGCTCATGATAAACGGCAAGGCGTACAACAGGCGATACCGCTAGGCCTGGACGCTTTCGTTCTCCGTTTCATCTTCGTCGATTGTATCCCCAGCGTCGTTATCGATTTCAACCGCGGTCCCATCAGCCGGTTTAGGCTCGGCTTCATCGAGGTCGCGGCGGGTCACGGTCACCTGGCGAATGCGGCGTCCCTCTACCGCATCCACGCGCATGGAGATCTCCTGCGTTTGCAGGACTTCGCCCGGCTCGGGCACGCGCCCAAGCTGCGTGAAGATGTAGCCACCGAGCGTATCGCTATCCTCAGTTTCGATCTCCACACCCAGGCGATTGTTGAAGTCGTCGAGGTCGATCCCTGCGGAAACGGTGAATTCGGCAGGGCCGAGCTGTACAAATTCGATCTCCTCGTCCTGGTCGTATTCGTCGCGGATGTCGCCGACGATTTCTTCGAGAATGTTCTCGATGGTGACGAGGCCCGCCGTCCCACCGTATTTATCGACGACGATGGCGAGGTGCACCTGCTGCTTTTGCAGGTCGCGCAGCAGCACATCGGCGGGCATATCTTCCGGCACGAAGAAGGCCGAGCGCAAAATTTCCGCCACCGATTTCACGGTCGTGTGGCCGTTGTGCCACACTTCAAGCAAATCCTTGACGTACACCAGCCCCTTCACGTTGTCGATGCTGTCTTCGAAGACGGGCATCCGACTGTGGCCACTGGTGAGGAAGACCGAGCGCGCGTCGGCGATGGAGGTATCGATGCTAACAGCGTTGATGTCGATACGCGGTGTCATCACCTCGCGCGCGGTCGTCTGATCCAGCTGTAAAATAGATTGGATCATCCGGCGCTCGTCGTCCTCGAAGTTGTCGTCGTTGTCGATGAGGTTGAGCAACTCTTCCTCGGTCATGGAGTTCTCGTCTTCGCTGCGGCCCAGCGCCCCACGCACGAACTCGTAAAGCGCCACGATGACCACCACGATAGGGCTGAGGACAAAGCTGAGCGCCGCGAAGAACGGGCGCAAAATCGGCGCGAGGGTTTGCGCAAGCGCCTGCCCCGTCGCGGTGACGACGACATCCTGCACCACGATGAATACCACCAGGACCCCCAAAAATGCGAAGGCCAGCAACGCCGGGAACGGCTCCAGCAGGGTGAAGGCCAGCGTCACGACGATCCCGCGCAGCAACGTCGCCATCACCTGCTGCGTGAGTTGCAGGCGACGCGCGTTCGGTTGGTCATCGGGGTTGCGGCTGTTGAGCAACGCCGTGCAGGCGAGCGTGATAAGCGCGTCGAGCACGAGCGCGATGACTAGGAGTAAACCAGTTACGTCCAAGGGTTGCTTCCTGTTACGAATCGGTCAGAATCAAAAACGCCGGATGCAAGCTGCACGAAACCGTACAACCGACTCCGGGTGATGGTTAGTGGTAGTGAGTATGTAGATCGGGGTTTGGAACTGTCTTCGGACACAATTCGCGTCAATAGACATTTTTCGAATTCGCTCGCAGTCTAACACGAACCGGGCGCACTCCGCAAGAGCGTTAACACGACGATGACACGCTGTTTACACGGTGCTCATGCCACCCGAACGACCGCATTGCGCCAGAATCGTACAGAAAAAAGTTTAGACCATTGGCCAATTGACCATGTGTGCACAGCTCTTATGATTACGCTGTGCAGATTACATAAGGAAGTCGTTCGCCTGTGCGGTATTTTATCGTTGCCTTGTTGTTGCTTGCTGCGTGTAGCGGCACTAACGTCTCATTCGATACCTACGCGATCAACGGCTTACAGTTCGACTACCCCGCCGGGTGGACCATCACGCCGGACCCACACTCGGCGATGTTCCCTGGCCTCACCCTTACCAGCCCCAATGCCGACGCCTTTGTGTTGGAGCACGGCCAATATCGCGTGAACATCCAGTTCCTCTCCACATTGCAGGCGCGCGCGCTCGGCCTTGTGGTAGAACCCGACACCGACGCGCTCGACATCGCAGATATGGTCAACCAGGTGGTGAACGACATCGGTGAAACGGGCGTGCTTACCCTGCCCAACGGCACCGATATCGGCGTGGTGACGTTCGAGCAGCGTGGTAACCTCGCGCTAAGCACCGCGTTGATCCTCGACGGTGGGATGTTAAAGGTGGAGGGCCTCACCGGCGACCGCAAACCCGACCGCTTGCAGAATAAACTGTTGCCGATACTTGCTAGCCTCGATGTCGACTACACCCAGGCCGTTGCCAACCTGCATCACACCCCGCTGGACGACCCCGGCGAAACGACCTTCACGATTACTGTAGACGACCAAACGACCGTCGTCGATGCGCCCCAGTGGCACGTCGAACCGACCGCCCCCGAGTACAACGGCAACGGCGACACGTTCTCGCTGCAACTGCTCGGCGATGGCCCGCTGCGGATCGAACTCACGAATTTACCACCTCGCCCGCACGGTACCTACGAGCTACAAAGCTTCGGGCAGGCGGTAGGGATGTTCATCCGTACCGATGCACGGGATGCAGTGGTGGAGGGCGTGCTGCGCACCCAGAGTGACGGCGACACGTTCTTCGGCGTCTTCGAGGGCACCGCGCCCAGCGAGGCCGTGTCGATCGCCGTGAACGGCAGCTTCAGTGGGGTGCCCATGCCCAACCTCGACGCCTGCGTGATGACCGGCGAAGGGGGCGCACAGTTCACTGCCACCAGCACTGGCCCGGCGGCCCGCTTCCACCTCAGTGGCACCTACGACGACCTGTACTGGCGCGCCCGCACGGTGAGCATCAACGACGATGCGCACGCGAGCGGGGCCAACCCTAACACCCGGTTGTTCCTTGGCACGCACGCGCGGCTGCATCAACACGGCGTGTCGCTGGAAATCGAAAATTTGCCGTACCCACCGGTTAGTGGGCAATACGACGTCGTGCCTGGCCACGGCAGCAC